>NZ_CAXUNQ010000010.1:0-114163 GCF_964252615.1 uncultured Bradyrhizobium sp. | reverse complement strand
GGCGGGCGGGGGGCCTGGATGCGGCTGCGCTTTGCGATGTCCGGCAAGGCTCCGGCCGCCGATCTCAATCCGAACGGCAAGGCAACGGAAGTAAAAGATGAAACCGGAGGCCTTGCCGGTGCGACCAACGACGAAACAAGAAGCAAAGCCGCAACAGGCAGCTGACAGCACAGGGGGGTGACCCATGGCGAATGATATTCTGATTGTCGATGACGAAGCTGATATCCGCGATCTGGTTGCGGGGATTCTTGACGACGAGGGATTTACCACACGAACCGCGCGCGACAGCGATTCGGCGCTGGCCGAAATTTCCAACCGGCGCCCGCATCTTGTTTTCCTCGACATCTGGCTGCAGGGCAGCAAGCTCGACGGCCTGCAATTGCTTGAAGCGGTAAAACGCGACCACCCCGAACTCCCGGTGGTGATGATTTCCGGTCATGGCAACATCGAAACCGCGGTGGCGGCGATCAAGCGCGGCGCCTATGATTTCATTGAAAAGCCGTTCAAGTCCGACCGCCTTATCCTGGTGGCGACGCGAGCGCTGGAGACGTCGCGGCTAAAGCGTGAAGTGAAGGAATTAAAGCAGCTCGCGCCGGCGTCCAGCACGTTGATGGGCCGCTCTGCCTGCATGAACCAGCTTCGTCAGACCATCGACCGCGCCGCCAAGGCCAACAGCCGCATCATGATCGTCGGTCCGTCCGGCGCCGGCAAGGAACTGGCCGCACGCACGCTGCATCACGCATCACCACGCTCCGAAGGACCGTTCGTCGTCATCAATGCGGCCGCAATCACGCCGGAACGCATGGAAGTCGAATTATTCGGCATCGAGCAATCCAATGGCGAGCAGGCCCGCAAAGCCGGCGCGCTGGAAGAAGCCCACGGCGGCACGCTGTTCATCGACGAAGTCGCCGACATGCCGCGCGAAACCCAGAACAAGATCCTGCGCGTGCTGGTCGACCAGACCTTTCAGCGCTCCGGCGGCACTGCAAAAGTCCATGTCGATGTCCGTATCATCTCCTCCACGGCCCGCAATCTGGAAGAGGAAATCGCGGAAGGGCGATTCCGCGAGGATCTGTTTCATCGATTGAGTGTGGTGCCAATCCGGGTGCCGCCGCTGTCCGAGCGCCGCGAGGATATTCCCGAGCTGATCGGTTATTTCATGGACCAGATTTCCGCCACGACCGGCTTGCCGAAGCGCCAGATCGGAGAGGACGCGATGGCGGTGCTGCAATCGCATGTCTGGCCGGGAAACGTGCGCCAGCTCCGCAACAACGTCGAGCGCGTGATGATTCTCGCCGGCGGCGGACCCGAAGTGATCATCACCGCCGACATGCTGCCGCAGGACGTCGGTTCGATGGTCCCGGCGATGCCCACCAGCAATAACGGCGAACACATCATGGGCCTGCCGTTGCGCGAGGCGCGCGAGGTGTTCGAGCGCGACTACCTGATCGCCCAGATCAGCCGCTTTTCCGGAAACATCTCGCGTACCGCGGAATTCGTCGGCATGGAGCGCTCGGCGCTGCACCGCAAGCTGAAGGCGCTCGGAGTGGGGTAGTTCGTAGGGCGCAATAAGCGAAGCGCATTGCGCCCTACGCTCCCAAATGAGCTCGCCGAAGCTGGCCGCCGCCGAGACGTCGCCCAGCGAAAATCGGCTTCATCAGGCAGCAGCGTCCAAACGGCGCGGCGATAATTCGGCATGAGGCAACCATAACGCCGGTGGCGCAATGCGCGGTGCTTATTGCGCCCAACGAACTGATCGCCTCGATCAGCACTTTTCCGGCAGCATCTCGCGCACCGCGGAATTTGCCGGCATGGAGCGCTCGGCGCTGCACTTCGAGCTGAAGGCGCTCGGTGGGGTAATACCGCCCGGCTGGAGAAATCCCTGATGCAATCCTGCGAGAAATTCCTTCTCTTTCAAACATTTACCGGACATTGTGCCCTCCATTCGCAATAACTTTCGCGCGAACCCGCTTGCCTAAAAACCACGCCTGCCGTCTAATTGTGCCTGCCGGGCCCTCGGAGGGGGATCTCAGGGGAAGCCCGGCAGCCGGATAAGCTCCCAATAAGAGCCGAAATCGGTTCAATAAAAAAGAGATGCGGGATAAAAACAATGGCGGCAGACCGCGCACAAAATCTACAAGACACTTTCCTCAACCACGTTCGCAAGACCAAAACGCCATTGACGATCTTTCTGGTCAATGGAGTGAAACTGCAGGGCATTGTCACATGGTTCGACAATTTCTGTCTGCTGCTGCGGCGCGACGGTCATTCGCAACTTGTTTACAAGCATGCGATCTCGACCATCATGCCCGGCGCTCCGATCCAGTTGTTCGAAGGCGGCGAGGATGCTCCAGCTTGAGCGCATGCGTGAAAGACGTTTGATTGGAACCCCGAAATCTTGATGGGGATGCCGACCGTCCGCGGCCGGCGAGGGGCGAACAGACCGGGCGGGTGATCGTCATCGGTCCCTATTTGCGGATGCGCCGCGGCGACCCCGGCGCGCAAATGGATCCGCATGCCGTTCGCAATTCGGAAGCCCGGCTCGAGGAAGCGGAAGGTCTGGCGCGCGCGATCGATCTGACGATTGCGGATGCGATCATCGCCCCGATCAGCCAGGTCCGACCGGCAACATATCTCGGCAAGGGCAAGGTCGAAGAAATCGTCGGCCTCATCAGCGGTCAGGAAATCGAACTCGTGGTGATGGACTGCGCGCTGTCGCCCATCCAGCAGCGCAACCTGGAAAAGGCGTGGAATACCAAGGTTCTCGACCGCACCGGGCTGATCCTGGAAATCTTCGGCCGCCGCGCCAAAACCAGGGAAGGCGCGCTGCAAGTCGAATTGGCGCATCTCAATTATCAACGCAGCCGCCTGGTGCGGTCCTGGACCCATCTGGAACGGCAGCGCGGCGGTTTCGGGTTCATGGGCGGCCCCGGTGAAACCCAGATCGAAGCCGACCGCCGCCTGATCGGCGACCGCATCATCCGGCTCGAGAACGAAATCAAGAAGGTCCAGGCGACACGGCGGCTGCACCGTGCCGGGCGGCAGCGCGTGCCGTATCGCGTGGTGGCGCTGGTCGGCTACACCAATGCCGGAAAGTCGACGCTGTTCAACCGGCTGACTCGCGCAGAGGTTCAGGCTGCCGACATGCTGTTCGCCACGCTCGATCCGACGCTGCGGAGCTTGAGCCTGCCGCATGGCGGCAAGGCGATGTTGTCGGACACGGTCGGATTCATCTCCAATCTGCCGACCCAATTGGTCGCGGCGTTCCGCGCCACGCTTGAAGAGGTAATGGAGGCCGAAGTTATCCTCCATGTCCGCGACATCTCGCACGACGACGCGCAAGCGCAGCAACGCGACGTCGACGCGGTGCTGCGCCAGCTCGGCATCGACCCGGATGCGGGCGCGCGCATCCTGGAAGTCTGGAACAAGATCGATCGCTTCACACCGGAGCAGCGGGAGAACCTGACCAACATCGCCGCACGCCGCCCGCCGGAACGTCCGTGTTTTCTGGTTTCAGCGGAAACCGGCGAGGGCATCGATGCCCTGCTGGCCGCGATCGAACAGCGGCTCGCTGCGACCCGGATCACGCTGGACCTGTCGATCGATGCGTCCGACGGAGCCGGGATCAGCTGGCTGCACCGCAATTCGGAAGTGCTCAACAAGGAGCTCAACGACGGACGCTTCGCGATGACGGTGCGCGTCGATGAAACCAAGCGAGACATCGTGGTCAACCGGTTCGACGCGGTGCCGCACGCGCTGTGACACGGTGCATGGGTCCAGCCTTCGCGGCGACGACGCGCAGAACGGCTCTGCAAAGGAAACACTTGACCCGGATGCGCCCGGCACTATTCCATGCCGCCCAACCAAAGCGCAAAAAATCAGGGAGATTTTTGTGGCCTATTCCGACACCCAGTTATTCATCAACGGCACATGGCGTCCGAGCCAATCCGGCAACACCATCGACGTACTCAATCCGGCCACCGAGGAGACCATCGGCACTGTCGCGCACGCCGACCGTTCCGATCTCGACGAGGCGCTGGCGGCGGCTGCCGCGGGCTTCAAGGTCTGGCGCGCGGTGTCGGCGTTCGAGCGTTGCAAGATCATGCGCAAGGCCGCGGCAATCATGCGGGAGCGCAACGACGAAATCGCGCCGCTCCTGACCATGGAGCAGGGCAAGACGCTCGGCGAAGCCAAGATGGAAGCCATGGCGGCCGCCGACGTGATCGAATGGTTCGCCGAGGAAGCCAAGCGCGCCTATGGAAGGGTGATTCCGGCCCGCGGCCCCGGCATTTACCAGTTGGCGATCAAGGAGCCGGTCGGCCCGGTCGCGGCGTTCACGCCGTGGAATTTCCCGATCAACCAGGTGGTGCGAAAGCTCTCGGCGGCGCTGGCGTCGGGTTGCTCGATCATCGTCAAGGCGCCGGAAGAAACTCCGGCTTCCCCCGCGCAGTTGATCCGCGCCTTTGCCGATGCAGGCGTTCCCGCCGGCGTCATCAATCTGGTCTATGGCGTGCCATCCGAGATTTCCGAATATCTCATTCCGCACCCTGTTATTCGGAAGATATCGTTCACCGGATCCACGGTGGTGGGCAAGCAGCTTTCCGCACTTGCCGGCCTGCACATGAAGCGGGCCACCATGGAACTGGGCGGCCACGCGCCGGCCATCGTGTTCAATGATGCGGACGTGTCGGCGGCGGCGAAAATCCTGTCGGCGGCGAAATATCGCAATGCCGGACAGGTCTGCATTTCACCGACCCGGATGCTGGTGCAGGACGACGTGTTCAGAGAATTCGTCGACAAGTTCGTCGAGGGGGCAAAGACGATGAAGGTCGGCAACGGCATGGATGCCGACTCCAAGATGGGCTCGCTCGCCAACCCGCGCCGCGTCAACGCCATCGAGGGCATGGTGCAGGACGCCGTGGCGAAGGGCGCAAAGTTGGAGACCGGAGGGCATCGCGTCGGCAACAAGGGCTATTTCTACGAGCCGACGGTGGTCAGCGACGTACCGAAAGACGCCCGCGCCATGAACGAGGAGCCGTTCGGGCCGCTGGCCCTGATCTCGCGGTTTTCGACACTCGACGAGGTGACGGAAGAAGCCAACCGTCTGCCGTATGGGCTCGCATCCTACGCTTTCACTAGTTCGACCAAGACCGCAACCGCGATTGGAGCCGCGATCGAAAGCGGCATGGTATCGATCAACAGCTTTGGGCTGGCGTTACCCGAAGTGCCGTTCGGCGGCGTCAAGGATTCCGGCTATGGCTCCGAAGGCGGCACCGAGGCGATGGACGGCTATTTCAATACCAAGTTTATCACGCAAACGGGGGTGTAACGCTCACGCCGTCATTGCAAGGAGACGAAGCAATCCAGTTGTTTCCGCGTGCGCGGTTCCGGATTGCTTCGCTTTCCTTGCAATGACCGAATGACTTCGTCACTCCGTTCCCTTCGCCGCGTTCCACAGCGCATCCATTTCCTGCAGCGATGCGCCCTGCAGCGCGCGCCCCTGTGCCGCCAGCGCACGCTCGATGTAGGCGAACCTTCGCTCGAACTTGGCGTTGGTGCCGCGCAGCGCCATCTCTGGATCGGCTCCGACGTGCCGCGCGAGGTTGACCAGCGCGAACAGCAGATCCCCGGTCTCTTCCGCGAGTTCAGCCGCATCGCCGCGGTCGAGGGCAGCTTCAATCTCGTCCGCCTCCTCGCGGATCTTGTGCAGCACCGCGCGCGGATCGTTCCAGTCGAATCCGACGCTGGATGCTTTACGCTGCAATTCCGTCGCGCGCGCAAGCGCCGGCTGCCCGGCCTTGACGCTTGAGAGCAGCGACGTATGCGAGGCAGCGGATTCGGGCCAGCGCGCATGGCGCTCTGCTTTCTCCTCGGCCTTGATCCGATCCCATGCGCCCTTTACATCCGCAGGCGTCAGTCCTCCGCCGGAGTCGGCAAACACATGCGGATGCCGGCGGATCATCTTGCGCGTGATCGCTTCGACCACGTCGCCGAAAGAAAACGCATTCTGCTCTTCCGCCATCTGGGCGTGAAACACCACCTGCAGCAGGAGATCTCCGAGTTCGTCACGCAGGTCGTCGAGATCGCCGCGCGCGATGGCCTCGGCGACTTCGTAGGCTTCCTCGACGGTGTAGGGCGCGATGCTCGAAAAATTCTGTTCGAGGTCCCACGGGCAGCCGCTGCCGGACGTGCGCAGTTGCGCCATGATGTCGAGCAGCACCGAGATATCGCGGGAAGGGGTCATCGGGGCTCTTGGGGATGTGCCGTCAGCGGAAATCTTCCGGCTTCAATTCAATGGGCTGTCCGTGCGGCGTGCGGTCGGCAGCATGATCCCAGGCGTCGCGATAGCGATGCAGAGTATCCGGCGTCGCGATGCCCTTCGCTGCTATCAGCTTTTCCAGCGTGGCCAGCCAGTGCCGGTAATAGGTCTCGCCGGTATCCGGATCGCCGGATGCCTGCGCGCGCTTGATTTCGTCGGCCAACGAAGCTGCCCATTCATTCCAGGTGAACAGCCCCCGGGCATGCAGCGTGAGCGCCATCGCGAACGCCTGCGCCTCCCACGGTTCGCGAAACACCGCGCCCTCGGCGTCGCGGGGAATGCCTGGCACCAAGGCAGTTGCGGTTTCGGCCGCGGCGCGGTCCATCATGCCTGTTCCAGATATGGTTCGAATGCATCGATGGAAATTTTTGCGGTTGGGTCCGCATCCGGACCCCATAGCTCCACGGCGTCGAACACGACGGTGTAAAGCCATTGCGGATTCTCGCCGGCTTCGATGGCAGCGCTGTCGGGAAACACCTGGCAGCCATGATTGCGCTCGATCACGCCGAGATGCCCGCGCACATAGCGGGGCAGGCGGGTATGCGTCGCGGGATGGATATTCCTGGCGCGCACCCGGTCGCCGGCCTTGAATTTCGCCGGCGCAATTGCAGCGCGGCCGAACTTGCCGCGCGCCATCACGCGCTCGACGTCATCGAGCTTGAATGGTCCGCGTTTGAGGGGCTTTGCTGCCGCGCGTGCGTGGCCGCTCTTGACCTCGTCGGCCGCGACGTAGCCCTTTGCAATCAACATATCCTCGAGGCCAAGCAACCATTTTTCATAATAGGAACTGGCCAGATAGACCTGCGGCGGCAGCATCTCGCGGTAGAAACGCGACGTGTCGATGTTGAAGGCACCCTGCGCGCCCATTGCGCGCACCATGGCCATGACGCGGCCTTCCCATCCTGCGTGAAAAACCGGCTCGTTGGGCTCGGGTTCCACCTTGCCGAAGCCGTCCATGCCGCCCATGTCGTGCACGCCGTTCAAGACGCCGACCCCGGCGTTTTGGGGAATCCCGTGCCGATCATGGAGTCACGGGTGACCAGTTCGGCAAGCTGCTGCGCGCTCCAGCCTTCGGTGCCCGCGGGGCGCATCGGCAACACCAGAAACCGTGTCTCGGCGGTGGAATCCCACACCCGAATTTCCGTTTCCTTGGGCAGGTCGACGCCGAAATCCGCGAGCACGCCGCGAGGGTCCTTCACGGCCCTCGACCGGTAGGGCGCGGCCTTATACCAGACCGGCGGCAAGCCCAGCATTTCCCATGGATAGCACGAGCATAGCGTACACACGACGATGTTGTGACGCTCTGGCGTATTCTCGACAGCAACGAGATGATCGCCGACGCGGCTGACATGGCCGAGCGTGCTTACGGCCTTGGTGGCGTCTTCCAGCAATGCCTGCCTGAAGGCCGGCTCGGTCCAGGCCTTGGCGACGACCTGCGCGCCGTTGTGCGGACCGATCCTGGTTTCATAGGCCTGGATGATTGCATCGAGCGCGGCTGGATCGACATAGCCTTTTTCGGTGAGGATGGTTTCAAGCGCGCGCACGCGCAGCTCGGTTTCGGATAGTTCCGAATGCTCGTGATCGTCGTGATGATGGTCGTGGCTGGTCATGGCAACAGGATAGGGGAAAATAAGAGTATGTCGAGCCGCAGACTCTGCTAGCTTCCTTGCATGCCGCGCCGGGCTGGCGCATGGCATTTCGGCAACAGCAGGCCCGAGCGTTGACTGGTTTTGTAACCATCGAAAAAGGCCTCGGCCCGGAAGGCCGCATTGCGGTGGTGCGCTTCGATCGCGGCGATGGCATCAACGCGCTGTCGCCGGAAGCACTGCGGCAATTGACCGGCGCGGCGCGCAGTTTTGAGGACGACGGCAGCACCTCGGTCGTGGTGCTCACCGGGGCAAAAGCCTTCAGCGCCGGGTTCGACCTGAAGGATGCCGAGGGCCGGTCGCGCGCCACCATGGACCTCGGCGCGCTGCGCCGGCACCTGAAGCTCGGGCCGCGGCTGACGCGCGCCTGGCAGGATATGGAGCAGATCACCATCGGCGCCATTGAGGGGTTTTGCATTGGCGGCGGCGTGGCGCTGGCGGTGGCGCTGGATTTTCGTGTCATGGCGGACGATGCCCATATGCGTGTGCCCGAGATTGGCCTTGGCATGAACATGAGCTGGCAGAGTGTGCCGCGCATGCTGCATCTGATCGGCCCGGCCCGCACCAAGCAGGCGGTGATCCTGGCGGACCAGCGCATTTCGGCGGCAGAGGCTTATGAGTGGGGCCTGGTCGAACAGTTGGCCGAACCCGGCAAGGCGTTCGACGCCGCGATGGGGCTGGCGGCAAAGGTCGCCGTGCAGCCGCCGCTATCGGTGGCCATGACCAAGCTGACCGTCAACCGGCTGGCCTATGCGCTCGACGATCTCGCGGCTCACATGGACGTCGACCAGTTCGCGCTGGCGAGCCTGACCGAGGACCACAGCGAAGGCGTGGCCGCGTTCCTCGGCCGGCGCAAGCCGCGCTTCAGCGGCCGCTAAGCACGGGTTGCTGCCGGCGCCTTTTCCGGTGTTGGCCGAACTCTGCAGCGGCCAAATCCGGCTTGCCAAGCCTTACAACTTACGCGAGATTATCGACATTGATTTAGGCAGTTCGGCCGTTACACGCATTGATCAACGTCCTGGTGCCGATTCTTAAGTCGCCCATGTGAGGCGCCCGACAGCGCCGGGAAATCTCCGTCTTGATGACCGTGACGTGCTTCACGACCAGAACTGCTGCATCGACGCGATAAGGAAACGCAGATGGTCACTTCATCCCTGGATACGCGCGCACGACATATTCGCGGGATTCTCGCTCGGCGACCCCCTGCGGGATTCGACGATATCGGGCTCGAGTCCGTAGAGGAGACGCCCGCGGCGGGCGCCATGCACCCGGACGATGTACTTGCCCGGGTGGATGCGGTGCTCCAGGGAATGCCGGCCGATGAAAAGGGCGACGAGGAAAATTTCAGGAAGGCGTTGAAGACCCTTCTCGAAAGCGGCGAGCCGGCGCTGAAAAAATTGGTACAGCCTGGTGCAACCGGCATGACCGCTGACGACGTCGTCTCCCTGGAGGCAATTGTTGTTACCGATGGATCGCGGCCAAGCTTCCTGTTGCGCAACGGCGGAAATTTCGATCCCAACCATCCATTCCTGCTCGACTGGCGCGCCGACATGATCGCCTTCGCGCCGACGCTCAAGCAACTGGCGGCCGGCGTTGGCCGTGTCCAGCCCGCCAACGGGAATGCGTCGAACTTCATCGGCACGGGCGCGCTGGTGGATCGCGACAACGGATACGTGCTGACGAACTATCACGTCGTCGACGATGCGCGGACGCGTTTCGGTGTGGCCATGGAAGGCGACAGCAAGCTGCTTACCGTCACCGGAGATCTGTTCATCGACTTCGACGGTGAAACATCGACAGCGCAGCAGAATTGTTTTCGCGTGAAGGAAGTGCGATTGCCCGAAGGTTTTGGACGCGGCTTTGCGGGTCTCGATGCCGTGGTAATGCGTGTCGAGCCACTTAACCAGAGCGGCGGCGCCCTTCCTGCAAAGCCGATCCAGCTGAGCGCGGAGGCAGACTTCGCCAATGGTGCAAGCCCCACGCTGGTCACGATAGGGTTCCCCGGCGAGCCGGACACTGCCACGCCTCCCGGAGCGACGATCGACTGGACGTTCGTGATCAAGACATTGTTCGGCAACCGCTTCGGGGTGAAACGGGTTGCTCCGGGACGATTCATGGAAGGTCCAGGTGCCGTGACAGGAGATAATTTCGCGCGCGTGCTTTCCCATGACGCGACGACGTTTGGGGGCGCGTCGGGCTCACTCGTGTTTGCCTGGAAGGACGAGGGCGCTCCGGGGTTCGGCCTGCATTTCGCGGGCGCCACCCTGAGCGCGAACAATGCCGTTTCGCTGCACAAGGCGGCGGATGCGCTGCGAAATATTGGTGTGCCCATCGAGAATTGAGCGTGAACGGCGTCGTGCAGATCACGACGGCCGCCCCATTGTCCGGTTGGTGGCGTTTTGTCCTGTATCGGCCTTGAGGAGCGGATAGAATGAAATACCTCGTCCTCAGCAAGCGTCACGACACCGACGAAGACCCTTTCATGGAGCCGGTGTCGGCGGGAGGCGACCACGAACCGCAACTGCCGTTCACGGGCCGGTCGCAAGAACTGCGAGACCATGAAGCTGCGGACTTGCGTCGGAATCCGGAGATTGCCGATGTCGTCCCCTCGATGCCCTTCACACTCATCGAGCCCACAGGCGAGGCGGCCGATAGCGCCGCCGCGCAGACCTTGTGGGGCCTTGAAGCGATCGGCGCAACGACAAGTCATCGGGACGGCCATGGGGTAAAGGTAGCGATCCTCGACACCGGGATCGACTCGTCGCACCCGGCATTCGCCGGTCTTAGGCTCGAAGACAATCTGATGGACTTCACTGTAAACGAGAAGGGTGTAGCCGGCTCCGCCCCCGACACCCACGGACACGGCACCCATGTGGCCGGAACATTGTTCGGGCGTCCAGTGGATGGCAGGCGTATTGGCGTCGCACCGGGAGTGACGGACGTCCTCATCGGCAAGGTTCTGGGTCCGCAAGGCGGGACCACGGAAGCGCTGTTCGAGGCGATCGACTGGGCCTTACGAGAGCGGGCTGACGTTATTTCGATGTCGTTGTCGCTGAACTTCAAGCGCGCCGTCGATCGGTACATGCAGCAGGAAGGCTATCCTCAGGATATTGCTACATTCCGCGCGCTAGACGACTATCGCACAAACATCAGGCTTTTCGACCGGCTGGCGGCGCTGGTGGCGACACGTGTCGCGCAGGGGCGCGGGGCCTTGCTGGTGGCGGCCTCCGGCAATCAAAGCCGCCGCCACGAGGATCCGCGTCTGACGGTGCCGGTCGCAAACCCCGGCGCGGGGGACGGCTTCATTTCGGTTGGAGCGGTTTCGTCGGGGCAGAAACGGGATGCGCCTTTTGCCGTGGCTAGGTTTTCGAACACCGGCTGCGTTCTGGCGGCCCCGGGCGTCGCGATTTTGTCCGCCAAGCTTGGCGGAGGCCTTAAGCCGGACAGCGGCACCAGCATGGCGACCCCGCACGTAGCCGGAGTGATTGCCCTATGGACGCAAGAGCGATTTCCGGAAGGCAAACGGCCGAAGGGGTGGGCCAAAGTCGTGCAGCAGGCCGTCGAGCGCCACGTCAGCCCGACTCCCGGTCAAACGTGGCAGGACGTCGGCATGGGCGTCGTGCGCGCGCCCCAACGAGAGAAGGACCCGGGTTGACGGTCGTAGTTTCCTGCCAGAGGCTTGGCATCCTTGTTGGACCCGATGCGTCCCGTGCCGGAGCGACCGGATGACCGAGCGCATGGGTGTTTGCGCCATCATCCCGGCCGGTCAGAATGGCCTGCAACCGCGGGTCTTCGGCATGGGCGTCGTTGTGAGTGGGCGCGAGATCGTAACCTGTGCCCATGTCGTTCGGGACGTTCTTGGGCTCGGCACCTCGGAGTCTGCGGCCGGCGCAACCGTGTCGGTCTGCTTTCCATTCTCCGATAATCAGGCGTGCTGCACTGGAACGGTCGACGGCAACCGGTGGTTTCCAAAGATCCGTGCGACGACCGTAAAACCATCGGACGTCGCGGTGATTGTTCTCGGTGCTGATCAGGAAGTACCCGCAGATGTCGAGGC
Source organism: uncultured Bradyrhizobium sp. (assembly GCF_964252615.1). Lineage (NCBI taxonomy): Bacteria > Pseudomonadati > Pseudomonadota > Alphaproteobacteria > Hyphomicrobiales > Nitrobacteraceae > Bradyrhizobium > uncultured Bradyrhizobium sp. Next base: position 102,141 of record NZ_CAXUNQ010000010.1, on the reverse strand, counting down.
CGCCACCCTGCGGCGGCACAATCTCACGCAACCTGGAGAAACCGGTCCCAGGGCTTATGGCTTTCGTTCCAGGCTGGACGGCAACGCATGGCGGAGTCACCCGAGGGGCGAATATGCCGTCGGCAAGATCGTCGGCTCGCTGCCGGGCGGATACGGCCAGTTTGACGGCAGCGTCCTGGCAGGCGCTGTCGTCGAAAAAGGGTACAGCGGGTCCGGCGTTTACGACCCGATCCAGGATGCGATCGTCGGGATCACGGCCGAAGCGAGCAGGGATCCCGACCGTAGGGTCGCAAACTTTATCGACGCCGCGTCGCTATGCACGGCGCTCGGCATTCCCGTTACCACACTGGACTACCGGGTGCAGGCGACCCTCGTCGACCAGCTTCGGAACAACTTTGTCGGACGCGTCAAGTCCATTGCCGAGATTGAAGCCTGGTTGCAGCAGGCCGACGCTTCCGCCCATCTCGTGATCGAGGCGCCGGCCGGCTATGGCAAGAGCGCTTTGATGGCCAAACTCTTGGAGCGCCATCAGGATTGGGTCTACCACTTCGTGCGGGAGGAGGATCAGCAGCACACCGCAACATCCATGCTGCAGAGTCTATGCGCGCAATTAGCCGGTCACCCGGGACCGAGGCGCTCTTATGCCGGGTTGCCGCTGGCCGATCTGAAAGATGAATTTTTCCGTCTGCAGGTAAGCGCGGCGCAGCGCATCCAGCCCGGCCGCAAGCTCGTGATTGCTATCGACGGCCTCGATGAATCGGCCGGCGAGGGGAGCCAGAAGCTGATTCAGCCCGAATTATTTCGCCGTGCTCATCCCGCTTGCCGCTACCTAATCTCGTTCCGTCAGGGTTCGATCATGCCCACGGTCGAGCTCGGCCTGACGCAACCCAAAACCGTCAAGCTGGAGGGGCTGGCGTCCGAGGACGTTTCCGAACTCTTCAGGCTGCTCGCAAGAACCGATCTCGCCTGTGAAAAGACGCTCCTCGAAGATCTTATCGCCAAGACCAACGGCGAACCGTTCTACCTTCGCTTCCTGGTCGAAGAACTGGCGAGCAAGCCGGGCCCAGTTACCATTCCCGACGATTTGCCGGCAGACTCTCAGGATTACATCGGTCGCCAGGTCAACGGCTTGCAAGGTCAGAAGCTACTTTCCCTCATTCCTGCGGCGCTGCATGCGCAGGCAATCGTTGCGGCGGAAATCGCCTCTGCTATTCTTCGCGTTCTGGTCATCGCTCAGGACTGGCTTTCGCGCCAGCAGTTGAGGTCGATCCTGCAGGGCGTAAATGGCGCCAATCCGATTCTGCTGGGCGCGCTTATCTCGGCGATACGCCGATATTTCATCACCGAACGGCCCAAGAACCCAACCGATGAACTCAACGAGCGCTATCTGATTTCCCCGCTGCGATTGCGCGACGGCATCCGCAAGGCGTTTGCCGTTGACGAACTGCACGAGGCCGAAATGTGGTTGCTGGACTACTGCCGCAACTGGCGGGCAAACCAGGCGCCGTATGCCTTCAACTACCTTTCCTATCACCTGGCAACCCTTGAGGCTTATGACGAGTTGATCGCGACGATCGACCACGATTTTCTGCATGCAAAGACTCTGGCGCCGGCTGGCCGGCAAGGCGTTCTGACGGACGTCGGCCGGGCATTGGGGATGGCCCTTAGCCGCAACGACGCGCCGAAAGTCGTCCGCATGTTGCTGGTTACGGCGCAGGTGAGGAATGCGATCGAACAGGAGGCCCTCAATGGCGGCATCGCGATGATCGCGGCGCGAAAGCTGTTCGAACTTGCAATCAGCCGTGCGACGTCCGTCAGCAATCAGGAGGTAAGATTTGGGCAGCTTCTTCTGGTTGCTGAAGCAGCCCTGCAGAATGGCGACAGCATCGGGTTGAGCGCCCTCGACCGGGCGTTGCTGCTCGAGATCCGCGCGCGGCAATCCGTGCGCGATGGCGCTGCCGCGCTTATCGACATGCTGCTCGTTCGCTATCGCGACCCTGACCGAGCCCTCGCCTTGGCCGCCAAGGTCGGGGCGGAGGCGAAGGACCATTTGCAGCGAGCCGCGTGGGAATTGATGGATCGCGACAGCACGTTTGCCCTCTCGCTCGCCGACCGCATCGACGACAAGTACACCCGCTTCGACACGCTGGTCGAAGCTGCCAAAACCGTGGGTGCCACCCAGCCCGAGTTTGCCCGGCGCCTGATCGATAAGGCCATCAACCGGAGTCGCGGCGCTGAGTACTACGGAACTGTGATCGCGGTCAGTCCCCTGCTGCGTCAGATCGATCCGGAGGCCGGCCTGGGGATGATCGAGGAGGTCATGGCCGCCGCGCAGACCGCTTTCGACAAGGACGCCTCCAACCGCGGCGCGGGGCAGGCGCTGAACCAAGCGACGGCAGAACTCGCGCATTATGATTTGCAGAAAGCCCTGGACGTCGCGCTCACCCGCTGCCCCGAAATCGTCGATTCATCGCACACCAAGGTCACGACCCTATCAGGTATTTTGACACTTGCCTTGGAACACCGGATCCAACTCGATTTGACGACCCTGCCTATGGCGCTGCCCGTGCCCGTACCGATTTCCCCGCTGATCTTGGACGATTATGCCGCGGCGTTGGCCGTACATTATATCCGCAGTGGCAATGCCGGGACGGCCGGACAACTAACCAGCCAAATCAAGAACGATGCCGCAACCGCGGCAATCGCGATGTGGTCCTGTACCGACAAGGATTGCGACTCCGCCGCCGTCTCACGGCTGCTCGACCGCGGCGAGTTCACCGCACACGGTCTTGCCCTTTTCAGGAGGGGATTGCGCCAGTTGTTCGCGGCCAAGCCAGATCAGTCGCTCCAGGCTCTCTCGTCGATAGCTGAGCCGAAAAAACGTTTTGAGGCATGCAATGCCGTTCTCGACCTCAAGCCGGAATATCGATCCGAACTCGTCACAATCATGACCGCCGCGGTCGACCACATCCGCGATCCGGGCGAGCGGTTTGAATATTCGTTGACCTTGGCCGGCATGCAAGCGGGATCGGGTTTTCCGATCCCCGATCTGCTGCAACGGTCGGTCGATGCAGTCGTGCCTGGCTGCGGCATCGCCGCGAACCCCTCCGCGGTGCGAACCCTTGCACGGCTAGCGCGAAAATGCGATTGCCCGGGCCTTGCGTCAGAAGCCGTTCGGCGGACGCTCGACGTTCTGGAGCGTCGCGACCAGGGACGCGTTCCGGGCGACCCGGCCCGGCATATTGCCAACATTGTAGCCGACGAAGCGATCGATCTCGACGACAAGGACGTGTCGCGTCTCTTTGCGGCCGTCGCCGACCCCTACGCGCGAGGCAGGGTCGTGGCAAACCTTCCGCGTGGAACCGAACACGCCTGGGCGCAGCTTGGTGCATCGCCATTGCCGCTGGACGAATTCCATATCACGATCGCGGCCGCTGCTATACACATCGGCGATATCGCCTCGGCGCGGCAGTTCGTCGGCCGGGCCGGTTCTCCGGCGATGAATGCAGAGATCCTGCTCGATATCGGACGGGCCAAGGTTGATGCAGCCGTCGCGAAAAGTGCGCTGGTCGAATGCATCGAGACCGCGGTCCAGGCCCAGCTAGCACGGCTCAAACACTTCGCGCAGGAAGACCTTCCGGAGGACGCCGATGACGACGAGGTCGAGGATTCATACGACCGTTTGGTATACGAAGCCGCGGTCGCGCTCAGCCGGATCGACCCCGCAGTCGCTCTGCAATATCTGGACGGGCTCTCCCCGTGGCGAAAGGGTCAGGCGCTTGGAACGATTGCAGAAAACCTGGCGCACGATCCAGCCCAGGCGGAGAACGCGTTGGGCGAAGCCTTGCAGATTGCCATGAACGAAGGGCAGCCGGTCAATCGCTTCGGGGCGATCGCCAACGTTGCCGGATACGCCGAGAAGGTGTCGCCGGATTTCGCTGCCGTCTGCCGAAGCCGCGCATTGGATATTCTGCCCGACCTTGATCCGGCGGAGCGGGCCGATGCCGTTCTGTTCCTGCTTCGTCTCGACAAATCCTGGTTATCCGGCGATGAGCTCTTTGCCATGCTGGAAGCGGCTCTAGGCAAGGTCGCATGGAATATTCCTGATCGCAGGCGAATTTTCCAGACTGCGACAGAGATCCGCGATAAAAAAACCGCTTGTCGTGCATGGACGGCAATTATTACGGCCTTGATGCAAGCCGATCGTTACATCTCGAACGATGCCGAGATCGCCCAGGCTGCATTCGAACTGGCCAAGTGCGGCGGAAAAGACGATGCCGCGCAGGTGCTGGCATTTTTGCGCGAACGTACGGAGGACAAAGCGGGACATTTGGAAGCCCGTACTTATCTCGTCCTGCTCGCGCATGTGCTGGAGGACAGCGCGGCTTTAAAATCGCTGCAGCAGCTGTTTGATGACATCGGTTCGGAACTTGAGCGGGAGCAGGGCTGGCATTATTCAATCGACCGATTGCTGAAAATACTGTTCGCGAATGTTTCCTGGCTCATGAAAGACGACCAGATATGGAAGAAAGGAATCGACCTCTGCGGTGCCCTTGCCGACGTCGGGGATCGCACTTCGGCGCTGTATGAGATTATCGTTGCCGCACTGGAGCAGGGCAAGCCAGCGCTGGCCGTTTCCCTGTTGGAACGGCTTCCGGTCGCGGCATATCTCACGGAAGCGGTTACCTGCGCCGCTGTATATTTGCCTATCGAGACCGAAGGCGATCCGACCGCGGTCATTAGCGTTTGGCGCGCCGTTTTTGATGTAGCGCAGCAGAGCGCTGAGGGCACCTTGGCTTGTGCAGCAAGATGGGCCGCGCACTACGTTGCGTGCGCTGGAACGGCGGATGCCGCAACTGCAACCGCAACCCTGTTGGCGGAGATCGAATTCGTCAAGCGTCAGGCCGCGTGAGCGGTGCGGCTCTGCAATGGACTGCACTCGGTCCTTTGGTGGCTTCAGGAGCTATGGCTGCCAAACGCTTTGACCGAGTATCGTCACCAGATAGCAAGTCGGAATTTATCAGCATTTGATTGCCATCGCCCAATTGACACGCTGTAGTTGTGAATGTAAGCTGCATCCATAATTTGACTTAGCAAAAAAGCCCACGATTGATTTAACTGATTAGAACCAATCGAAAAAGGGTTGAACGCGACCTCCATGAGTGCGCGATTAACTGAGGCGCCCCGAACGGAGGAACAGAGCATGAACCCCAGGACCGAATTACGTACCTTTCTGCAGGGTGACCGCCCTGATCCGGTTGTCTTCAGTGATGGGGACGATTTGATCGAAAAGGGCATTCTGGACTCCCTTCGATTCCGTGAATTCATTCATTTGATCGAAGCCCTTAGCGGCATGGCCATCGATGTCGAGAATCTGAATATCGACGATTTTCGATCAATCGATCGCATTGTCACAACCTTCTTCCCGGCAACGGACCCGCACCGGGAGCATGTTACGAGCAGCTCGTTGTCCCATTTCTGAGGGTGTGACAATGGTTCCGAAATTCGCAGACGATTTCAGCGTCGGCGCAAAATTTTCGATTGGGGAGTATCGCATATCGGCTTCGGACATTATCGACTTTGCCACCAAATTTGATCCGCAGCCTTATCATACTTCAGCCTCTGCTGCGGAAAAGTCCGTATTTAGGGGATTGGTAGCCAGCGGGTGGCACTCGGCTGCGATCTGGATGCGACTATACGTCGATCACATGCTCACGGACGCCGCAGTCGAGGGATCGCCCGGGGTGGATGAGCTTCGATGGCGTGCTCCAGTCCGGCCGGACGACGTGCTGACGGGCAGTGTCGAAGTAATCGAGCTCAAACACAGTGCGTTCCGACGCGACATCGTCACCGTCTTCAAAAAGGGCGCGCTGCATCGTCCAGGTGACGCGGGGCCTGTGCTCTCGTTGATTCTACAGAGCCGGTATAGGACGCGGCCGATCCCCAGCACGGAACTATAAGATGCAACCTGTGTCGTTGACTGCGCAGTGGACGGCGGCAATTCGGGCCAGGGAACACGAGCGGGCGCAGGGTTCTCTTTTTCATGACGAGTTGGCGAAGCATCTCGCCATGCCGGACGGGTTCGAGTTGCTCGAAAGATATAGTGGCGGCGGGGTCCAAGACTTTGTGGCCATTCGGACGCGGTTTTTCGATGATGCCTGTAACGCGAACTGCGAGTCCGCGTCACCGATCAAACAGGTCGTCATGGTGGCCGCGGGGATGGATACGCGCGTCTATCGTCTTGCTTGGCCCGAGGGCGCGCATGTCTTTGAGTTGGACCATGCCGCACTCCTCGAAGAGAAAGCGCAGAGGCTCCAAAAAAATGGGGCAAAGCCTGGCGTCGCTGTCACTGCGGTGCCCGTCGATTTTGCGGACAACTGGATAGAGCGATTGCTAAGTGCGGGCTTCGACAGAAGCAACCCGACATTCTGGCTGGCCGAAGGGCTGCTGTTCTTTCTAACGCCGGCTCAGGTCGAAGGGCTTCTGAAGACTTTGCTCTCGGCTAGCGCCCCGGGTAGTCGACTTGTTGCGGATATGACCAGCGAAACACTTCTGCACAGCCCCTTCAGCAGGTCGTTCTTGCAGAAGCTCGAGCGAGACGGGGTGCCGTGGCGCTTCGGAACGGATAGTCCAGAACGATTTCTGAAGGCCGCTGGCTGGTGTTGCATCTGCGTCAAGCAACCTGGCGAACCCGGCGCGGGGGAGGGACGTTGGCCCTATAAGGTGGCGTCACGAGACGTTCCCGGCGTCGCTCGCAACTGGCTGATTCAGGCGGCGCCGCGGTGTGGCAAGTGTGAGGACCCGCAATGAACGTCGACGGCGAGTGGAGTCAGGTGAAGCGAGAACTGCAGACGAAGCTCGATCGTTTGTTCAGCATAGCCCCGGAGTACTTTACGGAGTTCGACAGCCTGTTGGATGTCAATGAGTTGGCGGAACTCGGATATCCGCGAAACTTTCCCCATTTGACGTGTTTGATGTGCTCAATTCCCCCGGAGCACCACCAGGGATTTTCCGACGGTAAGCACACCCTCGCGGAAACCACTTTCGGCGGCCGTCTACAATTCGGTCTGCTTCCTGCTGCTTGTTACAAGGTTTATCTTCAACGGCGCGACACCAAATTGAACCGCCCATGCGTCGTTGGCTGTGAAGCACGATGCTACAGATTCGAAGACAAGCCGCTGGATAGCTTCCGCGCTCACAACTTTACAATGAAGGAATTTGTCTATCTGGGTGAATCGACGGGTGCAACGGATCATATCAACACCGGCCGGGATATTATAAGCGGCTTTCTTGATCGGCTAGGTATCACCCATTCGATGGAAGTCGCGAACGATCCGTTTTTCGATAGCACCAGTTCTGTGGCAACCCTGTCTAGAGCACTACCCACGAAGACGGAGGTCGTTTTTGAAGGGCATGCAATCTCTTCTCTGAACATACACCGCGCATACTTTGGCAACAAGTTCAATATCTCGCTCGATGGGAAACCTATCTGTACGAGTTGCGTGGCATTCGGCGTCGACCGCTGGCTGAGTATGCTTCGGAGCGTGTTCTCCGAGCCCCGAAAAGCGCTCAATGCCCTGGCCTCGGCACGAGACGTGAGCGCCGATCCGTGACTTTGGAAGAGGATATCGCTCATGTCTGATGCCAAATTCGACACCGCGCTGCTGGACCGGCTGAAGCGACTCTCAACCAAGGGGCACTACGATCCCTATACGAGATTCAACTGGCCTGCGCAGATTGACCGTAGCGTGATGTGGTGTGACGAAGATCTGCTGACGACGTATGGCACCGCCATTCACGATGGAATGTCAAAAGAACAGATCATCGCACTCAGCCAATGGGAGTGCATCAATTTCTTCAGCCTAAACGTTCACGGAATCAAGGACGCCTTAAAGTTCGTGGTGCGGTGTATGTACGAGAAGCGTTACGTTAATATCACGGAATATCTGCATATATTCATGGCCGAAGAAAACGCGCATATGTGGTTTTTCGCGAAGTTCTGCCTGGATTATGCCGATCGCATCTATCCAAATGTGCCGCTGCCGCACAACTCAATTGAAAACCCGATCGAGCGCGACCTGTACACGTTCGCGAGCACGCTTATCTTCGAAGAGTACGTTGACTTCTACAACCATAAGGTCGGTGAGAATCCCTCTGTTCCCGAAATCGTCCGGGAGGTTAACCACCAGCATCATATCGATGAATCGCGTCACATCTCATTTGGAAGGGATGTGGTCAAAATCCTGTTCAACGATTTGACTGCTAGCGATCCAAGCGGAGCTGCAGCTGATCGAGTTCAGTACATGCTGAGTCGGATTTTTCAATATTTCATAGGGCTTATGTACAATACGCGGGCATATGAAGATGCCGGCATCGTCCAATCGACCGGTATGCCAAACGCTGCGACATTGCGCAACAAACTGCGAAAGTCGCCCGAGCGCGTCGAATACCATGAGCAATGGTTCAAGCGAACCGCGATATTCTTCCAACGACAGGGGATGCTTACCGACATGTCTTGCCTGAATTGACTTCAATGCCGGGGTTTTTCGGCATGTCCGATCGGCACTCGGCGCGCGCCGGCTCATCGTAATCACGTCATCGGCCCGCACGCCATCGCGGTATCGCTTCAACAACCGATGGGTCTGTCGCAGGGTGAGCCGCATCAGATCGGCTGCCGCCGCGGTCGTCAGCCGACCGCCATCAAGCCGCGCCAGTACATCAATCCGATTCAGCTCTCGCTTGCTCATCAGCACCATGCCCATCGGATCCGCAGCCTCCAAACCTCACCAGGAGGCAGAAGACTGACATTCCAACTTTGCTCAGGGCTGACATTTTAGCTTTGCACCTACATATCTAATTCGCATAAGCTATATTATGGAATATTTATATAATAAGCTAAATCAATAACTTATCGCGAAATTGGCATTAATCACAAGAGTGTCGGACCAAAACTGATTGCAACGCGTTCATTGGCCGATACCGCACCTTGCGTGCCAAAGGCTTGATGTCCGGCATCGGCCGATATTGCCGCGCCGGTCCGACGCTGCAATAAGCCATCGCGAGATGGCTGATGACCCGGCGTCGCCGGGTCCGTATGATCCGCCTCATAAGAAAATATCAGGGAGACAACCAGATGAGCTTTTCACGACGCACGCTGTTAAAGGCATCCGCGGCATCCGCGGTGATGGGCAGCGTCGGCGCGCCGTTGGTCGCGCGTGCCCAGCAAGCCGAATTTACCTACAAATACGCCAATAATCTGCCGGACTCGCATCCGCTGAACACTCGCGCCAAGGAGATGTCAGCCGCGATCAAGTCAGAAACCAACGGTCGCTTTGACCTGCAGATTTTCCCGAATAACCAGCTCGGGTCCGACACCGACATGCTGAGCCAGATCCGTTCCGGCGGCATCGAATTCTTCACATTATCGGGTCTGATCCTCGCCACCCTGGTTCCGGCGGCTTCGATCAACGGCATCGGCTTCGCATTTCCGGATTACGACGCGGTCTGGAAAGCGATGGACGGCGATCTCGGCGCCTATGTACGCGGCGAAATCACCAAGGCCAATCTCGTTGTCATGGACAAAATCTGGGACAATGGCTTCCGCCAGACCACGTCATCCACCAAGCCGATCAACGGACCGGACGATTACAGGGGCTTCAAAATCCGTGTACCGGTATCGCCGCTCTGGACTTCGATGTTCAAGGCGTTCGATGCTTCACCGGCCTCGATCAATTTCAACGAAGTCTATTCCGCGCTGCAGACCAAGATCGTCGAAGGTCAGGAAAATCCGCTTGCGCTGATTTCGACGGCAAAGCTCTACGAAGTGCAGAAATACTGCTCGCTGACCAACCACATGTGGGACGGTTTCTGGTTCCTCGCCAACAAGCGCGCATGGGAGAAAATACCGGAAGACGTGCGCGCCATCGTCGCCAAGAACATCAACGCGGCGGCGGTAAACGAACGCGGCGATACCGCGAAGCTCAATGCCACCGTGCGCGAGGAACTTACCGGCAAAGGCCTGGTCTTCAACCAGCCGAACGTGGCGCCGTTCCGGGACAAGCTGCGTGCCGCCGGCTTCTATTCCGAATGGAAGGGTAAATACGGCGACCAGGCCTGGGAGCTGCTGGAGAAGTCCGTCGGCAAACTGGCGTAACGGGTTGTCATGGTGCACGCCGAACTCTCGCGAGCAACAGGCGGCGAGGCGGCCTCCGGGTCCCCTCGCCGCCGGCCGCTGGCGGCGTCGCTCGATACCTACCTTGGACTGCTCGTCGAAGGTCCGGCTGCGTTCCTGGTGGTCGCCGAAATCGTCATCCTGTTTGCCGGGGTGGTCGCGCGCTACGGGTTGCACCGCCCGCTGATCTGGTCGGATGAACTGGCATCGATCCTGTTCCTCTGGCTGGCGATGCTGGGCGCGGTGGTGGCATTCCGCCGTGCCGAGCACATGCGGATGACTGCCGTGGTCGCCAGCGCCGGGCCTGCCACGCGCGCCTATTTCGATGTGGTTGCGACCTGCGCGGCGCTGGCATTCCTGCTGCTGATCGCCTGGCCGGCCGCCGAATATGCGTATGAGGAAAGCTTCATCACCACGCCAGCATTGCAAATTCCCAACATCTGGCGCGCCGCCGCCTTGCCGGTCGGCATCTGCCTGATGGCGCTGTTTGCATTTTTGCGGCTGGCTAAAACCGGTGACGCCCGCACATTGCTGGGCGCGGCGCTGTCGGTGGCGGTGCTGATCGCGGTATTCTGGCTGGCGCAGCCGTGGCTGCGTCCGCTTGGCAATATCAATCTGATTATCTTCTTCGTCGGCGTGACCGGCTTCTGCGTTTTCGCCGGCGTGCCCATCGCATTCGGGTTTGGGCTGGCGATCTTCGGTTATCTGGCGCTGACGACGCGAACGCCCCTGATGGTTCTGGTCGGCCGCATGGACGAGGGCATGAGTCACCTGATCCTGCTTTCGGTGCCGCTGTTTGTGTTCTTAGGATTGCTGATCGAGATGACCGGCATGGCGCGGGCCATGGTTGCGTTCCTGGCAAGCCTGCTCGGCCACATCCGCGGCGGCCTGCACTATGTGCTGGTGGGCGCCATGTACCTAGTGTCGGGCATTTCCGGTTCGAAAGCCGCCGATATGGCCGCGGTCGCTCCGGTGCTGTTTCCGGAGATGAAGGCGCGGGGCGCCAAGCCCGGCGACCTCGTCGGCCTGCTGGCGGCGACCGGCGCGCAGACCGAAACCATTCCGCCGAGTCTCGTGCTGATTACCATCGGCTCGGTGACCGGCGTCTCGATCTCCGCGCTGTTCACCGGCGGGCTGCTGCCGGGCGTGGTGTTGGCGATTACGCTGTCGGCGCTGGTGTGGTGGCGCTATCGCAATGAGGACCTCAGCCATGTCAAGAGGGCGAAGGGCGGCGAGATCGTCAGATCCTTTGTCATCGCCCTGCCCGCGCTGGCGCTGCCGTTCGTGATCCGTTATGCGGTGGTCGAGGGCATCGCAACCGCGACCGAGGTGTCAACCATCGGCATCGTCTACGCGCTCGTGGTCGGGCTTCTGATATATCGTCATTTCGACTGGCGGCGATTGCTGCCGATGCTGGTCGAAACCGCGTGCCTGTCCGGCGCAATCCTGCTGATCATCGGCACCGCCACCGGCATGGCCTGGGGGCTGACCCAGTCCGGCTTTTCGCGCGCGTTGGCCGCCGCAATGACCGGCCTGCCCGGCGGTTCCGCGACCTTCATCGCGGTGTCGATCGTCGTTTTCGTGGTTCTCGGCAGCGTGCTGGAGGGAATTCCGGCGATCGTGCTGTTCGGCCCGCTGCTGTTTCCGGTGGCGCGTCTGGTCGGCGTCCACGAGGTCCACTACGCGATGATCGTGATCCTTGCGATGGGAATTGGTCTGTTCGCACCGCCGTTTGGCGTCGGCTATTACGCCGCCTGCGCGATCGGAAGGGTCGATCCCGCCGAAGGTGTCGGTCCGATCATGGGGTATTTGCTTGCGCTGTTGGTGGGCTTGATTATCGTTGCGATATTCCCTTGGATTTCAATCGGATTTCTGTGAGCCACGAAATGGACCGAAGCGATGAGTGACCAAGGACATTACGGCGTCGGATTGGACAGGACGCCGGCGAATTTCGTGCCGCTCTCGCCGTTGAGCTTTCTGAAGCGCACCGGCGCCGTTTTTCCAGACCTTGCCAGCACGGTATATGAAGATCGTGTGTTTACCTGGGGCCAGACCTACGAGCGTTGCCGGCGCTTCGCGTCCTTCCTGACGCAACGTGGCATCGGCCCCGGCGATACGGTCGCCGCGATGCTGCCGAACATTCCCGCGATGAACGAAGTGCATTTCGCCGTGCCGATGACCGGCGCGGTGCTCAACACCCTCAATATCCGTCTCGAAGCAAATACCATCGCCTTTCAGCTCAACCACGGCGGCGCCAAGGTCATTCTGGTCGATCCGGAATTCGCCGACGTGATCTCGGAAGCGCTGACCCTGATGGCGGCGCCAACGCCGGTAGTTATCGACGTCGATGACGCGGCCTATCCCGGCGGAAAGCGGATCGGCGAGCTTGAATACGAGGACGCGGTGTCCCAAGGCGATCCGGGATTTACCGCAATACCGCCCCAGGACGAATGGGACGCCATTGCGCTGAGCTATACCTCGGGGACCACGGGAAATCCCAAGGGGGTCGTTACCCACCACCGCGGTGCCTATCTCAACGCCGTCAGCAATATTCTTGCCGGCAATCTCGGCCAACACCCCGTCTATCTGTGGACCCTGCCGATGTTTCACTGCAACGGCTGGTGCTTTCCCTGGACCGTCGCCGCCGCCGCCGGCATCAACGTCTGCCTGCGCAAGGTCGATCCGGCTAAAATCTTTGAGTTGATCGCAAGGCACGGCGTCACCCACATGTGCGGCGCACCGATCGTTTATAACACCCTGATCAACGCGCCGGATGCGCCGAAGGCGACGGCCGCCCGGCCCGTTATCGGTTTGATCGCGGGTGCTGCGCCTCCGGTCGCGGTTCTGGAGGGCACGGAAAGTATCGGCATCAAGCTGACGCATGTGTACGGGCTGACGGAAACCTATGGCCCTGCTTCGGTCTGCGCTGAGCAACCGGGCTGGGACGACCTGCCCGCCGAGGAGCGCGCGCAAATGAAACGGCGCCAGGGCGTATCCTATCCGCTGCAAGAAGGCGTGGCCGTAATCAATCCCGAGACGATGCAGCAGGTGCCTCGCGACGGCGAGACCGTCGGTGAAGTGATGTTCCGCGGCAACATCGTGATGAAAGGTTATCTGAAAAATAAAAAAGCCACGGAAGAAGCATTCGCCGGCGGCTGGTTTCACACCGGCGACCTTGGCGTGCTCGACGAACATGGCTACGTCATCATCAAGGACCGCTCCAAGGACATCATTATTTCCGGCGGCGAGAACATTTCCTCGGTCGAAGTCGAGGACGTGCTTTACAAGCACCCGGCAGTGCTGTTCGCAGCGGTGGTGGCCAAGCCCGACGCGAAATGGGGCGAAGTACCCTGCGCGTTCGTCGAACTGAAAGACAATGCCAGCACGACCGAGGCGGATATCATTGCGTTCTGCCGCGCCCAGTTGCCCGGATTCAAGACCCCGAAGACGGTGGTGTTCGGAGTCATCCCGAAAACATCGACCGGCAAGATACAGAAGTTCATGCTGCGCGACCAGGTCAAATCGGCGACGGCGATCTCGGCGTAGTCTCGAGTCAGAGCCAGCGCCGTGACGGCTTTGCCAAGCAGCGTGACGAACGCTGCGCCGCATCCGGGGCACGGCACTCTTAATCCAGCGTCAGCCGCATGCCGTCATAGGCCGGAATCACATGCGGCGGCAGGCTGAGGCGCAGCACGTCGTAGTCCAGATCGGAATGCATGTTGGTGATCACAGCGCGTTTCGGCTTGAACCGGTCGATCCAGGACAATGCGTCGTTGACGCTGAAGTGACTGGGATGGCCTGTGTAACGCAGGCCGTCGATGATCCATAGATCGAGATTTTCCAGTGCCGGCCAGCTCTGTTGCGGGATGTCGCTGACATCGGGCGTATAGGCGGCGTTGCCGATCCTGTAGCCGAGTGCCGGGATGTTGCCGTGCTGCAGGATGAACGCGGAGAGCGAAAGCGAACCGCCCTTCCCTGCGACGGTCCGGCTTTCGCCGGCTTCGATCGAATGGGAGTCCAGGATTGGCGGGTAGTCGCTGCCGGGCGGAGACACAAAGCAGTAAGAGAACCGCAGCAGGATATGCTCCGCGGTCGATTGATTCAGATAGACCGGAATACGCCTGCGCTGATGTAGCACCACCGAGCGCAGATCGTCGATGCCGTGGGTTTGATCGGCGTGCTCGTGGGTGAGAAATACCGCGTCGATGTGATCGACATCCGCATCGATCAACTGTTCGCGCAGGTCCGGAGAGGTATCGATCAGGACCTGCGTAATGCCGTCATTCGATACCAGTTCGGCAAGAAGCGAACAGCGGCGGCGGCGGTTTTTTGGATTGTTCGGATCGCAGGCGCCCCAGCCCAGTGCCGGGCGCGGCACGCCGGCCGAAGATCCACAGCCCAGGATGGTCAGCGTCAGCGTCATGCCGGCACCTTGCTGAACAGGTGCAGGAAATTTTCGCTTGTCTGTCGCGAAATGTCATCCAGCGAGACCCCGCGCGCTTCCGCCAGCACCTTGGCGATCTCCACCACATAGCACGGCTCGTTGCGCTTGCCGCGAAATTTGCCGGGCGCAAGATAGGGCGCGTCGGTTTCCACCATGATGCGGTCGGCCGGAAGCTCCGCCGCCAGATCGCGCAGCGCCCCGGATTTCTTGAAGGTCAGGATACCGGTGAATGAAATCGACAGGCCCAGAGCGATTGCTTTCATGGCCAGTTCACGGCCACCGGTGTAGCAATGCAGCACGGCGCGAAACGCTCCGTTCGCCATCTCGTCTTCCAGGATACGGCCGCAGTCCTCGTCGGCGTCGCGGGTATGAATGACCAACGGCAGTCCGGTGGCACGCGCAGCGGCGATATGCGTCCGAAAACCGCGCTCCTGTGCTTCGGGCGAGCCGTGCTTGTAGAAATAGTCCAGCCCTGCTTCACCCAGAGCCACGACCTTCGGATGCCTCGTGAGTTCGATCAACCGGTCCGCAGGTATCCCATCTTCCTCATCGGCATGGTGCGGATGGGTACCCACCGAGCAATAGACATTGGGAAAACGGGCAGTGATTGCCAGCAAGGCATCGAGACGTTTGACCCGCGTGGAGATCGTCACGATACGCCCTATTCCCGCAGTCTCGGCACGCGCGACGATGGCGTCGAGGTCCGGAGCAAAGTCCGGAAAATCGAGGTGGCAGTGGCTGTCGACAAGCATCTTGTTACGCCGCCGAAGGTTCGACGTAACGCGGGAAGACCGCTACCGGCGCAGGCAATTTCGTTCCCGCTTCGATACGCGTCTCGCCGCCGAGCGCCGCGAAGCCGCGCGCGTCCGCGGGAATGCCAAGACTATCCAGCAGCTTCGCCGACGATGCCGGCATCACCGGCTGCACCAAAATCGCAACCTGCCGGATGACCTCGGCGGTCACGTACAACACGGTGCGCTGGCGCGGTGGATCCGTCTTCGCCAGCGCCCATGGCGCCTCGCCCGCAAAATAGCGGTTGGCATCGGCGACAACAGCCCAGACGATATTAAGCCAATGATGAATCTGCTGCGTGCTCATGGCAGTGCGTGCAAGCCCGATCATGGCGTCGGCCTGAGTCAGGATCGCCTTGTCGTTATCGGTGTAATCACCCGGTTTCGGCAGCACGCCGTCATATTGTTTGGCGATCATCGAGAGTGAGCGCTGCGCCAGATTGCCAAGATCGTTGGCGAGATCGGCGTTGGTCCGCGCGACGATGGCCTCGTGGTTGTAGCTACCGTCCTGTCCGAACGATACCTCACGCATGAAGAAATAGCGCACTTGATCGACACCGTATTGATCAGCCATGGCAAAGGGATCGACGACGTTACCAACCGATTTCGACATTTTTTCGCCGCGGTTCAGCAAAAAACCGTGACTGAACAGGCGCTGTGGAACGGCGACACCGGCCGACATCAGGAATGCCGGCCAGTAGACGGCATGAAAGCGAACGATGTCCTTGCCGGTAACGTGGAGATTTGCCGGCCAGTAGCGCTTGAACCTCGCGCTATCGACGTCCGGATAGCCGGCGGCGGTGATGTAATTGGTCAACGCGTCCATCCACACATACATCACATGTCCGGGCGCACCGGGCACCTTGATGCCCCAGTCGAAGGTGGTGCGCGAGACTGAAATGTCCTGCAGGCCGCTTTTGACAAAGCTGGCGACCTCGTTCAACCGTTCGCGCGGCAGTACGAAATCGGGCACGCGCTCGTAAAGGTCGAGCAATTTGTCCTGATAGGCCGACAGGCGGAAGAAATAGGATTCCTCCTCGGTCCATTCGACCGGCGAGCCCAGCGGTTCGCGGCGGACTCCGTCGTCGCCGAGAACCGTTTCACTCTCGTCGAAATAACCTTCCTGGCGAACCGAATACCAGCCTGCGTATTTGTCGAGATAGATGTCGCCGTTTTTTTCGATTGCCGTCCACAGCGCTTGGCAGGCGCGTTCGTGGCGCGGCTCCGTGGTCCGGATGTAATCGTCATATGAAATGTTGAGAGCGGTCATCATCTCGCGAAAGCGCGCGGAGTTGCGGTCTGCCAGCGCCAACGGCGCGAGGCCTTCCGCGATCGCGGTCTGCTGCATCTTCAGGCCATGCTCGTCGGTCCCGGTGAGGAAGAGCACGTCGAACCCGTCAAGCCGCTGAAAACGGGCGATCGCATCGGTCACCATGGCAGTATAGGCGTGACCGATATGCGGCACGCCGTTCGGATAAAAAATCGGCGTGGTCAGAAAATAGGTCGGTCGGGTTGGATCGGTTGCGGGCGCCATGACTGTGCTTTAGGAACCTTCGATCGAACCAGTGAGTTGGGTTGCGCGAAATCGTCGTTGCGTAGGCTATCGGATCGCTTCCGCAAGCATTCCGAACACCGAAAAAACCAGCGGTTTTCGCTCTAGATTGTATTCAGCGGTATCCCGCGCGGCGCGGCCGATCTTTTCCCACACCTCCGCCAACCGCGCAAGGCGCGGAAGATTTGCGTTGGCATTGGCGTCGTCGGACCGCAGCCGCTCTGCGATCCAGCGATCGACGCTGTCGATGAAGGTCCCCAGCACCGCGCGATCGCTGCCGCTGAGCGAGTCGCCGAGGTCGTGAAGCTCTCGGGGATTGACGCGAGGTAAGCTGTTCAGCAGGGCCGCCGTGCGCTGGTGCAGCTTGAGCGCGTCGCCACCGAGCAAGGTCAGCGCCCGCGCGACGCTCCCGTCCGCCGCCGCCGCCGCTTCCGCGAGCGAGGGATCATCGACCGGCTTCTGTGTGGCTTCGGCCGCGGCGCGGATGACGTCGGCGGCGGAAAGCGGCCGCAACAGCAGTTTTCGGCAGCGTGATTGAATGGTCGGCAACACCCGCGCCGGCGCGTGGCTGACCAGCAGGAACAGTGACCGCCGTGGCGGCTCCTCGAGCACTTTCAGCAGCGCATTGGCGGCGTTGGCATTCAGTTCATCGACGGTGTCGACGATGCAGACCCGCCAGCCCTCCGCCGCCGCGGTCGAACCGAAGAATGAAATCGTCTCCCGGGTTTCATCGACCGTGATGACGGTGCGCATCACCCCCTTGTCGTTGAGCGTGCGCTCCAGGCTCAGCAATCCGCCATGGGCGCCGGTGGCGACGTGACGAGCTACCGGATCGGATCGGCTGATCTCGAGCGTTGCAGCGGCTTGCACATCCGGCGCCAGAGGATCGCGATGCGCGAGCACGAACCGCGCCATCCGATAGGCCAGCGTAGCCTTGCCGGTGCCCTGCGCACCGCCGATCAGCCACGCATGCGCAATTCGGCCGCTGCGATAGGCGTTCAGCAACGTCAACTCAGCCTCGCGATGCCCGAACAACGACATGGTTTCCCGGGGGTGCGTGGCCGCGGTGGACGTCTCAACCCGGCGGGCGCTCATGCGTGGGTAACCATTTTCGAAACATCGAATGAGAGGCACCGGTCGCAGACCTCGGTCCAGATCCTGGCCGCCACCATCCCTGCGGCGGCATTGGCGTCGATCAGTATGCATCGGTCCGGCTCCGCCGCGGCAATCTGCCGATAGGCGTCGCGCAAGCCTTCATGAAATTCAGCGGCCTCTCCCTCGAACCGGTCCGGCGTACCGGAGCCGCGCCGCGCCGCGGCGCGGCCCATGCCGACTTCCACGGGAACGTCGAGAATGATCGTCAGATCGGGCTTGAGATCGCCGATGGTGACGCGTTGCATGGCGTTCAGAACTCCGGGATCAACCTTTCCCAGCCTGCCCTGATAGACCCGCGTCGAGTCCGAGAACCGGTCGCACAGTACCCAAATGCCATGGTCCAACGCCGGCCTGATAAGCGCATGCACATGATCATCGCGTGCCGCCGCGAACAGCAAGGCTTCCGTCTCGGGTCCGAGCAACTTGCCGATCCCGGATAGCAGCAGATGACGGACGATTTCGGCACCGGGCGATCCACCGGGCTCGCGGGTGACGATGGTGCGCAACTCGGTGCCGTCGAGCCGTTCAGCGAGTATTTTGATTTGCGTCGACTTGCCGGACCCCTCGCCACCCTCGAAGGTGATGAACCGTCCACGTCCCAGGCCCTGTTTGGCGCCCGCCGCGGCCATTTTCAGAGCTTCTCGGCGCCCGCGCGGAACATCCCGATCACCAGTTCGCTGGCGCCATCGATTGCGCGCCGCACCGTCGAACCGGCGCTCACCGATTCCGCTGCATAAACCGGAGCTTCAACGGCGACATTGGAACCGCGCCAGACTTTGACAATACCAACCCGCTGACCGGGTTCGATCGGCGCCCGCACGGGTCCTTTATAGACGATCCGGGCGATCAACTTGTCGGTGCCGTTCTTCTGCACCATCACCTTGACCGGCTCGGGACTTACAAGCTTGACGGCCCGGCTCTCGCCACCAAACACCTGGGCATAGCCTACCGGCTGCTGCGCCGCGAACAACGTCCTCGCCTCGAAATTGCGGAATCCCCATTCAAGCAATTTCTTCGCCTCGGTTACGCGATCGTCGGGATCGTCAACGCCGTTGACGACGACGATCAGGCGCATTCCGTTCTGAACGGCCGAACCGACCATGCCGTAGCCGCCCTCTTTGCTGTATCCGCTTTTAAGTCCGTCGGCACCTTCGAGGGAATTGAGCAACGCGTTGCGGTTCTGCTGGCGAATCTTGTTCCAGGTGAATTCGCGCTCGCCAAATAGTTTGTAGAAATCCGGATAGGTCTGAATGAGGTAACGGGCCAGTTTCGACAGCTCGCGCACCGTCATTTTGTTGCCGGGATCGGGCAGGCCGCTCGAATTGGCGAAGCTGGACTGCATCAAGCCCAGTTCGCGGGCGCGCTTGGTCATGGCCTCGGCGAATGCCTTTTCGCTGCCGGCAAACCCTTCCGCCAGGATCATGCAGGAATCGTTGCCGTTCTGGATGATTGCGCCACGCAGCAGGTCATCCACGGAAACCCTGCTGTGAATCGCCGCGAACATCGTCGGACCGCCGGCCGGGGCGCCGCCCTTGCGCCAGGAATTCTCGCTGACCAGGTATTGATCGGTGAGTTTTATGTCGCCCTGCTTGATGGCGCGGAACATCACTTCGGTGGTCATCAACGTCATCATGCTGGACGGCGCTCGCAACTCGTCGGCGTTCTTCTCGAACAGCACGCTGCCGCTGCCGGCTTCGATCAGGATCGCGGTGGGCGCATCTGTGTCATAGCCGCCATCCTCCTTCTTGGCGCCCTGCACACTTTGGTTGGCAGCATAGGCTGCGCAGCCGCAGGCAATGCAGATCGCAATCAGGCCAGCCATTATGCCGCGCTTGGTTGCCACAGGAAATACATTATACTTGAACAAAATTAGGGACATGCGCGGATATCCTGACGCGGCGTTCTAACAGTTGGCGGCGATGTAAACAACACGAGCTTACGCCGATCGCTTGTCAGGATTCAGGCTTAACCGGCCACTGGCCTAATACAATCCGCGTCCGGACAGCAACTCGCTCGGCCCACGCGGGTCGACCGGCGCATAGGCGGAGACGGGTCTGACGCCTGACGGCGCATAGGCGCCATCATTTTCATAAACCACCGCGCGCGGGTTTTCGAGGGCCCGCCCGCCAGAACGCACGCGGCCGGAAGCCGACATTTCCGATGTTGCATTGATCGACGCCAGGTCCGCGCCGGTATTGCCGAGGGTATATGGCCGTCCCTCCGGCATCGGAACCTCGCCACGGATGGCGCGGCCTTGTGCCGGGATATCCGGAATGAACGGTCTGGCGGACGCAATCCGTACCGTTGAGGGCGATGGCGCCGGCACGCCGGTACGAAGCGTTGCAACCAGTTGGCGGTCGTCGGATCCCTCCAGCGGAGCGCGCGCGACGTACTCGACCCGTACGCGTGCTACGCCGTTGCCTTTGAATTCAAGCAACTCCGCAGCCCGGTTGGAGACGTCGATCAGCCGGTTGCCATGGTATGGCCCGCGGTCGTTGACCCGGACGATCAGCGATTTGCCGTTGCTCAGATTCGTCACCCGGGCATAGCTCGGCATCGGCAGCGTCGGGTGCGCAGCCGTCAACGAGGCCATGTCGAACACTTCGCCATTGGCGGTCAGCCTCCCGTGGAAATCATCGCCATACCAGGAGGCCATGCCCTCCGCGCGATAACCGGTGTCTTCTTCCGGAACGTAGACCCGGCCTGCAACGGTATAAGGTTTGCCGACCCGGTAGGTGCCTCCGCCCTTGGGTACGGGCTCGCCGAAGGCGACAACCCGCGGGCTGCTGGAAACGCCGTATTTGGGATCGACGCGGCTGAATTTTCCGTTCTGCGCGCAGTTCGCAAGCAGGAGGCAGGCGCCCGCCACCGTAGCGGCCCGCACTGCCCGGCATATCCGATTTGATCGTCGAATCCCCATCCGCCCAAATACCATTCCGCCGGCCGCCTGCCTACTCGGCGCTTAGCAGCGGCTTTCTCGACGCGGCCCCATCTCCGCATCAAGGTATGAGCATATCGCAGAGCGAACGCGGCGGAAATGGGGTGTGCACGGACGTGGTGAAGGATTGGTTGCTGTTCGTTTCCGCCCCGTTCGTAAACGCGGAAATCGAGCTGTCGCTTGCAATCGGCGCCGCCTTCCCCCAAGAGATGCGCGATGGAAGGGTGGCCGAGTGGTTTAAGGCACCGGTCTTGAAAACCGGCGTGCCTGCAAGGGTACCGTGGGTTCGAATCCCACCCCTTCCGCCATATCTCACGTGTCCAGCCCGGACAGATAGGTAACACCACGTACCTAGGACATGGGTGACAACCTCGTGCCGAACGGGTTGTCGAGGGGCTGCAAGGTTTTTTGCTCCAGGTCGAAGTATCCGAGATCATAGTGCATGAAGCTGACGAGCCAAATGCCGTCAGCCCTGTCTCTGATCGGCCGAATAAATCCAGTGTCGGCACGATGTCGCGCGTAACACAAGCGCGCCACAATGTTCGCCGCAGGTCTCCTCGTCTGCTCATCCCTCATTCACATTCAACCTCCTAGGGTGTGCCATACTTTAGCTCCCACAGGAGGGGAACCATGAAACTTAGATTTGCACTTGCCGGACTTGTCACACTCGGCGCTGCGGCGCTGACGACCGGAATGGCATCAGCCATGCCGCTCGCGCCTCTCGGTCAATCCCAGGCCGCAAACGTTGAAAGCGTTGCGTTGGTCTGCGGCCCGGCCGGCTGTATCCGCACTGCGCCCGCCTACCGGTACGGCTACGGCGTCCGTCGCGGCTACGCTTACGGTGCTCGCCGCGGAGGCTATGCTTACGGATATCGCCGGGGTTATGGCCGCTACTGATCGATAAAGAGGGCTTCGGCCCTCTTTTTCCTCGCGGCCGCGCCGTCAGCGTGATTATCGGTCCGCCGGCGTTTTCAAATGGTCTTCGTCTGCTCAGCCACGCCTTGAAGACGGATGCAATGTGATTGATCCGGCGGTCCATAAAGTCAGCTGGGCACAGGTTGGGCGAGCTGCCGAACCGGGCCGATACCTCTTCACGTTTGGCTGGCTGACGATTACCGCGGAAGATCTGGCGGTATGGGAACAGCATCCAGATGCAGCCTTCACGCTGGTCATGCAGAACCCGGCCGAAGCCGTTGGCGAATATCGTTTGGGTGCTTTTGACTTGCGCGGCGGCGATTGATCAGTCGAGTCCGCGCTCGCGGCTCAAACGGACCATCTGCTCGATGAATATCGCTTTTTGCTTTGCATCGAGACTCGCAAACAGCGGCTCGGCCGCGTCGGCGACGTTCCTTTGATCGACGGCACGGTCGTTGAGAAACTGGGCTTCGTTGCGCATCTGGTCGATGATATCGTCGGGAGGATCCCGTTGCGCGCGCGCAATTCGCAAGTTCAAGCGATCGGCGCCATTGTGACCGAGGTAGTGCATCGCGCTGTTGAAGGCGGTCCAATTCTTCTCCTGCTCGGGCGTCAACTTTAGTTCGGTCTTGATCCGATCGATATAGGCGTCGCTGTTGGCGACGATCTGTTCCGCAGTCAGCGGCGCCTCCGTTGGCTGTGCAACGGTCCGATTGGCCGCCTTGGCTCCCTTTGCAGCCTTGGTCGCCTTGGCGGGATTGGTTTGTTTTGCTGCGGGCTGCGGTGGTGCTTGCGAAGTGTTGCCGGGAACTCCGAGCACGCCCGTAACAACGCCGACCACGCCGCCGATCGCACCACCCAGCACGCCGCCCACCGGTCCGGCCGCCTTGTTGCCGGCCTGCGCTCCCTGTTGAACACCCTGGACCAATCCCTGTGCACGCGCGAAAGGCGATACAGCGACAAGCACCAAGGCTCCCATAGCCAGCGCGGTATGCAATCTTTGGCTGCGAAGCGTCGGCAATCTCGTCCTGGTCATCAATGGCTGTCCTCGGTGTCGGGCTGATGCTCGTCTGCTGGCTGGTTATTAACACTACCGTTTTCGCATCGTGTAAGTCCACGGGCCGAGCGCAGCATTGTGTCGGCGTTCAACATGCGACAATCCGCGCAGATGGTTGCGATACGCCGCTATGTGCACCGCAGTATCCGTCATCAGCCGATGTCCGTTAGTCAGCATGACCACACGCAACGTAAGTTCTAGAGGCGGATCAAGCAGATTTCTCGACAGATGCCGGCAATTCTGCTCTGATCGCCAAATCAAATCTCCACGGCGACCAGCAGCGACCGATCACGGCCGAGCTGGCAGATGGAGAAATAACAAACAGCCGAATTTCGCTCATCACGATTGGCTCACCAGGGAGAGGATACCATGTCTCGCAGGAAGCTTTCTCGCCGGCAATTCGTAGCTGCCACGGCGCTAACGTCCGCAGCATTAATAACCGCGCCTTACCTTCGAGGGGCGCATGCGGCCGGCAAACTGTCGATGGGTTTTTGGGATCACTGGGTGCCCGGCGCCAACAAGGCATGTACTGATCTCATCAATGAATGGGCGGAAAAAGAGAAGGTCGACGTTTCGGTCGACTACATCCCAAGCCAGGGCAATAAAAACCTGCTGACCATCGCCGCCGAAGCCCAGGCAAAATCCGGCCACGATATCCTCGCCATGCCGAGCTGGTGGCCTCACGCCCATGCCGAGCAGTTGGAGTCCGTCAACGACATTATGGCGCCACTTATCAAGCAGAACGGCGACGTCAATGGCACCGCGCAGTATCTCGGCAAGGCCGGCGAAAAGTGGCTGGGTGTTCCGTCCTGCATCGGCAGCCAGATCAAGGGGCCATGCTCCCGCATCGACCTGATGAAAAAATATGCCAACATCGACGTTCAGGAAATGTACCCGGCCGGCAGCCCGCCCAAAGCGGACAACTGGACGACGGATACCTTCCTGAAGGCGGCCGAGGCCTGCCACAAGGGCGGCTTCCCATTCGGCATCGGTCTCGGTGAAACTCCTGACAACGTCGACACTGCCGGTGCGTTTTTTCAGGCTTTTGGCGCAGAACTTGTCGACGCCAAGGGCAACCTCACGATCAAGACCGACGCGGTACGCCAGGCTCTTGAATTCTACAAGAAGCTGATCGCCTTCCTGCCGCCGGATGTCGCGGCATGGGACGATGCCTCGAACAACAAGTGGCTGGTCTCGGGCAAGGGCGCCATGATCATGAATCCGCCGAGCGCCTGGGCGGTCGCCAAGCGCGACGCTCCGCAGGTCGCCGAACAATGCTGGACCCACGGCTTCCCTGCCGGACCGAAAGGCCGGTTTGCGCCGTATCTCCCTTATTTCTGGAGCATCTGGAGCTTCTCCAAGAATAAGGAGGCGGCCAAGAACCTGCTGGTTCATCTGTCGCAGCCCGCTTCCATCGAGAAGCTTGTCACAGCCAGCGGCGGCTATGACCTGCCGGCGTGGGAGAAACTCACCACGTTGAAGACCTGGGCCGAGGAAGGTCCGCCGAAGGGAACGCTCTACCACTATCCAAATCCGTACAAGCACCAGACGCTGTCGATCGCTGCGTCTCCAGCGCCTCCGAAGATTGCCCAGCAAATCTACTCGCAGGCCATCCTCACCAAGATGTGCCTGCGATACCATCAGGGCGAAGCGATGGAGAAGACGCTCGCCTGGGCAGAGAGCGAGTGCGAAGGCTACATGCGCAGCTGACGCAGGATTTCGGCGCGACGGCCGGCCGCCCGACTGGATGGCCGCTGCGTCCGATGTCCGCAATGACGCGGTTACGTCGATACGATCGGGAGCCGGCGTGAGGCTTCTGATCCGGCTGGAAATCTGCCCGGCGACGCGAAACCTGCGAGGAAGGTGAATCATGGTTGATGTCACATTTCAACCCAACAGCGTTGCCCCGGCGCGGGCGGCACGCAAGCGCGCCAGTTTGCGGACCACGTTGAAGCGGAAGTCGACCGCGGCCTTCCTGATGACGCTGCCGCTGATTCTTCTGATCGCAATTCTGGTTATCTATCCCGCTTTCTATTCCTTGCATCTTGCAACGCTGAACAAGTCGATGCAGCGCTTTGTCGGACTTGGAAATTTTCAATTCCTGTTCAAGCGCGAGACGTTCTGGCTTGTGGTCCAGCAGTCCTGCATCTTCGCAATTTCGGCGGTCGTATTCAAAGCACTGATCGGCTTCGTTGTCGCGCACTTCGTCCACAACATTCCTGCCAAAGGCCAGCGCAAGTGGCGGGGAATGCTGCTGGTGCCGTGGGTCATTCCGCCGGCAATGAGCACGCTGGCGTGGCTGTGGCTGTTTGACCCGTCGTACAGCGCGTTTAACTACACGCTTTCGTTCTTCGGCATCGGACCGATCGCCTGGACCGGTGATCCGAGCTGGGCGCGCTTTTCGGTTATTCTCGTGAATGTCTGGTATGGCGCGCCGTTCTTCATGATCATGTATCTGGCGTCGCTGAAATCGGTGCCCGACCAGTTGTACGAAGCCGCGGCGATCGATGGCGCCAACTGGTGGCAGCGCATCTGGTATGTGACGCTGCCGATGATGCGCAACATCATCGCCATCACGACACTGTTTTCATTGATCGTAACCTTTGCGAACTTCGATATCGTGCGCATCCTTACTGCGGGCGGCCCGCTCGATCACACCCACATTTTCGCGACTTGGGCCTTCAGGATCGGTATCGAAGGCAGCGATATCCCGCTCGGCGCCAGCGTTTCCCTGTTCATGGTGCCAATACTTGCGATCGCGGCGATCTTCATTCTGCGGGACATCAACAAACGCGGGAACGAAGCCTGATGGCAAGCACGATAGCGCTCGACAAGGCCGCACCGACCCGCACGATCAAATATGGCAGCATGAGCCGCGACCGCACCTGGGCGCTTCGTTGGTCGTATTTTTTCCTCACGCTGTTTGCGATCTTTTCGCTGGTGCCGCCGCTTTACATGCTGATCACGTCGCTTAAAAGCAGCGCCGAAATTTCGGCGGCAACAAACCCCTGGTGGGTGTTCCATCCGACGCTGTCGAACTATGTCGGACTGCTGACATCGAACCAGTTTCTGCGGTTCTTCTGGAACTCGGCCATGGTCTCGATCTTTGTGGTCACCATCACCATGCTGATCAGCGTTCCGGCGGCATTCGCCCTGGCACGCATGCGGTTCTGGGGCTCCGCGACGCTCGCGACCGGCGTGTTTTTGACCTACCTCATCCCCGATACGCTGTTGTTTATCCCGCTGTTCAAGATGTTCGCGGTATTCGGTGATCTGACCGGGATCCAGTTGATCAACCGCTGGTACGTGCTGCTGATCGTGTATCCGACGCTTACTGTACCGTTCTGCACCTGGATCATGATCGGATATTTTGCATCCATCCCGAAGGAACTCGACGAAGCCGCGATCATCGACGGCGCCTCGTGGTTTCAGACCCTGACGCGCATCTTCATACCGGTAGCCCTGCCCGGCCTGATCGCCGCGACGATCTTCGCCTTCACGGTTTCATGGGCGCAGTTTCTCTATCCGCTGGTTTTCACCACCTCGACGGATCAGCTGGTGCTGCCGGTCGGCATTATCACCACCCTGATCAAGGGCGACGTCTTCAACTGGGGACAGATCATGACCGGCGCCCTGCTCGGCGCGGCGCCGCCGCTCATCATCTACGCGTTCCTGATGGACTACTACATCGCCGGTCTCACTGCCGGCGCGACAAAGGGTTAACATACATGGCCGATGTGTCGTTGCGTAAGGTCGTAAAGCGTTACGACGATGTCGAAGCGGTGCGCGGCATCGACCTTGATATCGCAGACCACGAGTTTGTGGTGCTGGTCGGGCCGTCAGGTTGCGGCAAGTCGACGACATTGCGGATGATTGCGGGCCTCGAGGACATCACCGACGGCGACATCATGATCGGCGGCGACGTCGTCAACGACGTGCCGCCGAAGGACCGCGACATCGCCATGGTCTTTCAGAATTACGCGCTGTATCCGCACATGACCGTCGCGGAGAACATGTCGTTCGGATTGCGCCTGAAAAAATATCCGAAGGCCGAGATCAAGACGCGTATCGACGAAGCCGCCCGCATGCTCGATATCACCGAACTGGTGAACCGGAAGCCGAAGCAGTTATCGGGTGGCCAGCGCCAGCGCGTTGCAATGGGCCGCGCCATCGTCCGTAATCCGAAAGTGTTCCTGTTCGACGAGCCGCTTTCCAACCTCGACGCCAAGCTGCGGGTGCAGATGCGGATCGAGATCAAGAAAGTGCACCAGAAAGTCCGCACGACCACCGTCTATGTGACTCACGACCAGGTCGAGGCAATGACATTAGCCGACCGCGTGGTGGTCATGAACCATGGACGTATCGAGCAGATCGGCACCCCGAACGAACTGTATCACAAGCCCGCGACCCGCTTCGTGGCGGGCTTCATCGGCTCGCCGGCGATGAATTTCATCCCCTGCCGGCTCGAAGACGTTTCCGGAAAGCTGCAGATCCGGTTGACCGACCTTATCTCCTTTCCGCTGCCGCCGGAACGCGCGGCGCGCTATCAGAGTGTTGCGCGGAACGAGAAACTGCTTCTGGGACTGCGTCCCGAGCATATCACCGAGGCGAGCGTGCATGCCGAGCCCGGGATCGAGAACTTCGTAGCCATGCTTGATGTAACCGAACCGATGGGAATGGAGACGCTGATCTATTTTACGCTGGAGGGAGTCCAGGTCTGCGGACGGGTCAGCCCCAATGCCGGTGCCCGGGATGGCGCCCCGCTCCGATTGGCGGTGGACCTCAACAATATGCACCTGCTAAATGAAGCCAGCGGCGCCGTCATTTGACGGACGCAACACAGAAAGGCTGAGGGTGCGGGGAATGGCGACCAACAAGAAGAAAATTCTTATCACCGAATCTTTCTCTCCGAAGGGACGCGAACTCTTCAAAGACCGCGACGATATCGAAATCGTCGAATTCCCCAATATGATATCCGCAGTCGATTTCGAGGCGATGCTCAAGCAGCATGCGCCGGTTCACGGCGTGGCGCTGGGAGCGACCCGCTTCGGCGAGCCCGAACTCGAAGCTTCGAAGGACATCAGGGTGGTGACGCGGATCGGGGTCGGCTACGATGCCGTCGACGTTCCCGCGCTGAGCCGCCGCAAGGTCCCGCTGATGGTCGCTGGCACGGCAAATTCTCCGTCTGTCGCCGAGCAGGCCATGTTCATGATGCTGACGCTGGCAAAGCGCGCCGTGGAGATGCACGCGCTGGTCAAGCAGGGCGATTGGGGCACGCGTCTTGGCAAGCTGCCGTTCGATCTGTTCGGCAAGACCGTTCTGATCGTTGGTTTCGGTCGTATCGGTACGCGCACGGCCAAACGCTGCCTCGCCATGGAAATGACGGTCCTGGTCTATGATCCCTACAAAGCCGCCGACGAGATCAAAGCCGCCGGCTGCGAGCCGGTCGCCGACCTCGATGCGGCGTTGCCGCGATCCGATTTCGTCAGCATCCATTGCCCCAAAACATCGGAGACCGTCGGCATGTTCAACGCCGCCCGCCTGCAGCGCATGAAACCTACGGCCTACCTCGTCAACACCGCGCGCGGCGGCATTATCGATGAACCGGCCCTGCACGATGCGCTGGTTTCCGGCAGACTCGCAGGCGCCGGTCTCGACGTTTTCGAACAGGAGCCGCCGCCGGTCGGGCATTCGCTGTTTGAACTTCCCAACGTCATCATTGCGCCGCACGTGGCGGGCGTCACCCGCGAAGCGGTCGACCGGATGAGCGAGCAAACCGCCCGCAATATTCTCAGCGCGCTTGACGGCGAACCAATCCGGCAGAACGTCATCAATCAGGACGTACTTGGCTGATGAACGGCGATAGCCCTGCGCTGTCGATAATCTGACTTGGACGATCACCGTCATCTGTGCGGGTAACATTCATGGCGATCAAGGAATACAGCAGCTACGACGCACTCGGCCTTGCCGATCTCGTCCGCACCAAACAGGTCAGCGCGCGAGAGCTATTGGACGAGGCCATTGCGCGGACCGAAAAGATCGACCCGCAGATCAATGCCGTGGTCGTCAGGCATTATGACTACGCGCGAGGCCAGATCGATAACGGGCTTCCCGATGGCCCTTTCACCGGCGTGCCATTTCTGCTCAAGGATCTTGATCTTCTCGAGGGTACGCGGACCACCTCGGGCGCGAGCGTCTACAAGGACAATGTGGCCGATCATTCCGGCACTCTCGCCCAGCGCTTCCTTGCTACCGGCGTGACCATCTTCGGCAAGAGCTCGAGCCCGGAATTCGGTTTGATGCCGACCACCGAGTCGCGGCTGTTCGGCCCGACCCGGAATCCCTGGAATCTCGCGCATTCCTCGGGCGGCTCGTCCGGTGGTGCCGGCGCGGCCGTCGCCGCGCGCATTCTCCCGCTCGCGCATGCCAGCGACGGCGGCGGCTCGATCCGCATTCCCGCGTCGGCATCGGGCGTATTCGGATTGAAGCCAAGCCGCGCCCGCAATCCACTTGGTCCCGATCGCGGTGAAGGCTGGGGCGGGTTTTCCTGCGGCCATGTGCTGAGCATCAGCGTGCGCGACAGCGCGGCGATGCTGGACGCCATTCAAGGCCCTGAAACATCGAGCCCGTACGTCGCACCGCCGCCGGAACGGCCTTTCGCGCAGGAGGTCGGACGCGATCCCGGAAAATTGCGCATCGCATTCACCGACAAGTCGCCATATGGCGATGCTATCGATCCCGAAATCGCTGCCGCGGTTCGTGACGTGGCTGCGATGCTTGCGGGCGTCGGTCACCATGTCGAGGAACGAGCGCCATTTCTGCCCGCCGACCCCGCCGTGATAATGTCGACCATTGTGGCTGCCAACACCGCGTTGACAGTACGGCTCGCCGAGCAACGGTTCGGACGCGCGATGACCGACAGCGATCTTGAAAAACTGACGCTGGCAAGCTCACATAATGCACAGAAGCAAAGCGCGGTCGATTATGTATCGGCGCAACAGAACGCCTTCCAGATCTTGCATAGCCTCGCGACGTTCTTTGAAAGCTGCGACGTGTTCCTGTCGCCGACGTTATGCTCGCCGCCGCTGCGCGTCGGCGAACTCAATACGATGTCGAACGATCTGTCGCATATCGCTCCGATCCTGCGGCGCTATATGCCGGGCACCAGCATGTTCAACATGTCCGGCCAGCCCGCTATGTCGGTACCCCTGGCCTGGAATGCGGCAGGGCTGCCCCTGGGCATGATGTTCGCAGCCCGCCTGGGCGGCGAAGCAACGCTTCTGCGCCTCGCGGCTCAGCTCGAACAGCAGCGGCCGTGGAAGGACAGACGTCCGCCGGTTTGCGCTTAAAAAAGCCACAGGAATTCGGGATAGAAGAATCCGGCCGCTAAATGGCGATAGCGGATGCGTGCGGCTTCTGGAGACTGTGTCTTGAGCGAAATCGACCCGACCGATCATGCGCTTGCGGCCATCGCAAGCATGCTCGACAAGCCGGAAACCCCCTCCTTTCGGGATGCCGAAGCCGTTGCTGAAAAAGCCAGCGCCGCCGAACCGATCGAAGCCGATGGTTACTCCAAAACCGGCCCCGGCCCGTTGCAGGCCATTCGTTTCAAATGGACGGTGCGGCGCGACGGCAATGACGACTATTTCGTCGACGAGACCATCGGCGATAATTCGTCGCCGATCAGCAGCGGGCCGATGCCGAAAGACGCCGCGATCAAATTCGTCGACGAGCGCGAAAGCGAAGCGCGGCAACGGTTTGAAGGCATCAAACGCGAAATGGCTGCCCGAGACGTACCGGCATCCACAGAAGACTGATGGCTGAATACCGGTGATGAAATCGTCACCGCCGCGGGCGTCTAAAGGACGGCAACACCTGCGGCAGCCATCCTTCAATCCGCGCAAGGTGCGCACAGCCCGGTATGTTGAGCGCCAGGGTCAGCCGTCGGCGGTCACGGAATACTCCTCTTCGGTCACGTGTTCCATCCACGTCACGTGGGTTCCATCCAGCGATTCATGCATCGCGATGTGAACCATTCCGTTGGCAGGCGAAGCGCCGTGCCAGTGTTTTTCATGAGGCGGAATCCAGACCGTATCGCCGGGCCGGATTTCGCGGACCGGGCCGCCCTTGGTTTGCACCCGGCCTGCGCCGGAAATGACAAAAAGCGTCTGCCCGAGCGGATGGGTATGCCACGCGGTGCGTGCGCCTGGCTCGAATGCGACGCGAGCGGAATTGACTCGCGCCGGAGCTGGTGGCGTGTTGATCGGATCTTGCCAGACCGTCCCGGTAAACCAATCGCTCGACGCCCGTCGGGTCGGCCGCGAACCTGCGGGATGAATGTCCATCGCCTTTCCTCTCTTTGTAAGGTTGTTACTTCTTTGTGGCCGCGTAGCGTGCTTTGGTATCAGCATTCATCGGATACAGGCCGGGTAGCGCCGCGCCGCTGTTGACCTGATCCACAATCCAGGCCTCCATCCGCTCCTGTTCCGCTCCTTCAGCCAGAATGAGATCGAGAAACGCTTTCGGAATAACCACGGCGCCGTCCTGATCCGCGACAATGATGTCCTCCGGGAAGATCGCGACGCCGCCACAGCCGATCGGCTCGCCCCACCCGACGAAGGTGAGGCCGGCGACCGAGGGCGGCGCCGCGAAACCATCGCACCACACCGGCAGGCCGGTGCCCAGTACGCCCTCGAGGTCGCGCACCACGCCATCGGTAACCAGCGCGGCGACGCCCCGCTTGACCATGCGCGCGCACAGGATGTCACCGAAGATGCCGGCGTCGGTGACGCCCATGGCATCGACCACCGCGATGCAGCCCGCCGGCATCGCTTCGATCGCGGTGCGGGTGGAGATCGGCGACGACCATGATTCCGGCGTGGCGAGGTCTTCGCGCGCGGGCACGAACCGCAGCGTGAACGCCTCCCCGACCATCCGCGGCTGCCCCGGCCGCAGTGGACGCGAGCCCCGCAGCCAGACGTTCCGCAGCCCCTTCTTGAGCAGCACGGTGGTGATGGTCGCGGTGGAAACGCGCGAAAGGGTTGCGGCGGCTGCTGGGCTGAGAGGCATTGGCAGGTCTGCTCCGGTGAGAATTGAGTGGCGCATCTTGCGGGGCGGGAGCATCGCGTCAAGGGGCGTGAATCCGCAGCCAAAAACCCTCCCGGCGGATCGGCAGCGATCACGCTATCTTATCTCTCCTATACGAATTAATTTATTGAAGTCGCAAGCTTATTTGTGCGAGGCGGATTCCACTTCGGATCAAAACGCGCTATGGCTGGACATCCGCACCAGAGTCTTGAGGCCATGGCCGCGACCCTCTCCCCGCCCCGCATTCTGCCCAGTGGCGACAGCGCCATCACGGTGGAATTCAGCCGCAAGATCGATGACACGGCCAACCAGCGGGTGCTGGCACTCGATCGCATCTTGACACGCGAGCAGATTGCGGGGGTAACCGAAACGGTGCCGACCTATCGCTCGCTGCTGGTACACTATGATCCGGTTCAGATCGGCTTCGAGGCGCTCGGCGAAAGACTGGTGGCCTTGGCACAACTGCCTGTGCCGCCGACGGTTGCTATGCGGCGATGGCGTATTCCCGTAACTTATGGGGGCGAGCATGGCATCGATCTCGAAGATGTAGCGAGGACGCTTGATACAACTCCTGACGATATCGTGGCGCGTCACCTCGCCGGAGATTATCGCGTTGCCATGATCGGGTTTACGCCGGGCTGGTCCTATCTTAGTGGTTTGGAGAACTTCCTGCACATGCCGCGACGTCAGAACCCGCGACTGCTGACGCCGGCAGGCACGATTTCGATCGGCGGGGTGCAGACCGGCGTGCAGTGCCTGGCGGGACCGAGTGGCTGGCATCTGCTCGGACGGACCGCGGTTAGAACCTATCAACTGCATCGCGATCCGACTTTCCTGCTGGAGCCCGGCGATGCCGTGACGTTCTCCGCCGTGGACGCCAAGATCTTTGCGGAACAGGATCGGGCCGCAGAAAGCGGCGAACTCGTCGCGGAGTTGGCGTCATGAGCCAGCTTGTCATTACCGCGATCGGTCCAGCAAGTTCGGTGCAGGACGGCGGACGCGCCGGGGCGCAGCGCTATGGGCTCGTACCGAGCGGCGCAATGGACCGGGTGGCGCTTGCGGCTGCAAACTGCCTGGTCGGCAACCCGCTGTTTACGGCGGCCGTCGAGGTCGGGCCGCTCGGCGCTAGTTTTATCGCGCGTGAGGGGGCGGTGCGGGTTGCACTCGCAGGCGCGGCACGCAATGCCGACATCGCCAAACGCGCAGTCACTTTCAACATGTCGATGACTTTGGCCGATGGTGAAAGCCTGACGCTTGGGGTTGCCCGGGGCGGCACCTTCAGCTATCTCGCGGTCGAAGGCGGCGTGCTGGGCGAGCCGATGTTCGGCAGCCTTGCGGTCAACGCCCGTGCCGGGCTCGGCAGTCCCTACCCCCGGCCGCTGCAGGCGGGCGATATTTTAAAGGTGGAAGCGGCGAGCGGCGCGACCGAGCGCGGCATCGATCTCCCGGCTGCTCCGGAAGGGCCAATCCGCGTCGTGATGGGTCCGCAGGATGACGAGTTCGGCGATGCCAAGAAGTTGTTCCTCGAGAGCGACTGGAAGATATCCGCAACCAGCGACCGCATGGGTTATCGGCTCGAAGGCCCCGTGATCAGGCATCTGTACGGCCACAATATCGTCTCCGACGGCACCGTGAACGGCAGCATCCAGGTGCCGGGCAATGGCGCGCCGATCGTGCTGATGCCGGACCGCGGCACCAGCGGCGGCTATCCCAAGATTGCGACCGTGATATCGGCCGATCTCGGTCGGTTCGCGCAGCTATCCGCCGGCCGCAGCTTTCGTTTCAAAGCTGTCGGCATGGCCGAAGCGCAGATGGAAGCACGCAAGTTCGCCGAACTGCTGCGTACCCTGCCGGACCACGTTCATGACGCGCCGGGTTCGGTTCTCGATATTGCGGCGCTGACAAGCGCCAATGTTGCCGGTGCCGCCGTCAATGCATTCGACCCGCGGACGTGGCAGATTCAACTGCGGGCGGATGCACACGACTAACGACAAGAATCATTCAAGCGGACATGACATCATGACAATCGATTTGAACTGCGACCTCGGCGAAAGTTTTGGACCATGGGAAATGGGCAACGACGCCGCCATGATCGATCTCGCCACCTCCGTCAACATTGCCTGCGGCTATCACGCCGGCGATGCCGACATCATGCGCAGGACGGTGGATCTGGCCAAAGCTCGCGGCGTCAGCATCGGCGCGCATCCCGGCTACCGCGATTTGCACGGCTTCGGCCGCAGGCCGGTGCCCGGCATGAAGGCGTCGGAGGTCGAAAACCTGGTTGCCTATCAGATCGGCGCATTGCAGGCGATCGCGACCGCGGCCGGCCACAAGGTGACCCATGTCAAGGCGCACGGCGCGCTGTCGAACGTCGCCTGCGAGGACGACATGACCGCACGCGCGATCGCCAACGCGATCAGGTCGGTCGATCCGACCCTGATTTTTGTGGTGCTGGCGAACTCCAGGCTGGTGCAGGCTGGCGAAGCCGTTGATCTGCCCATGGTGCACGAGGTATTTGCCGACCGCGCCTATGAGGACGATGGTTCGCTGGTATCGCGCCGCAAGCCCGGCGCGGTGTTGCATGATGTCACTCAGATCGCGCAGCGCGTAGTGCGGATGGTGCAGGATGGCGCGGTGGTCGCGGTGACGGGCAAAGTCATCAAGATGCGCACCGACACGGTTTGCATTCATGGCGATACGCCGGGTGCCGTGGATATCGCGCGGGCCGTCCGCCAGGCGTTGAAGGACGGCGGAATTGAGGTGGCCCCGTTCAGGATGCCGAATTAGAATGGATGAACCGACAGCGTGCCGAAAATGACGGCGGCGATCGTAGCCAATGCGCCGTAGAGCGCGGCGGTGTGCAGGCCGCGTCCCGCCCGGCTGGACAGCGAGCGCGCGTAAAAATGCAAACGGGCCTCCGCGGATAGTTCGCGCATAATCGATCTCCAACGCAGCATAAACGTTAGAGGAATGCCGATTTCGGCCAAGCGCAAGCCAGGCGGGAAAATAATGATGCCGACGCCGTCGGCGAGCAGTTGGCAGATGAAAATTCTACCTGAAGATTCCAGACAAGAATGTTATTCGCTCCAATTTTCTCCAGTTTGGTTCCATTTGGTTCCAGTTAATAGACATCTTGCTGGAACCGACCTTTTTTCTTGAGATCGGCGACGAACAGAATCGCCTCATCGGTCGAGCGGGCGCCGAACTGGGCGACAATGTCGACCAGCGCGCGTTCGACATCTTTCGCCATCCGCTTGGCGTCGCCGCAGATATAGACGTTGGCGCCCTCCGCAAGCCAGGTCCACAATTCACGGCCGACCTCGCGCATGCGATCCTGCACGTAGAATTTCTTGTCGCCGTCGCGCGACCACGCGAGCGACATCCGCGTCAGCAAGCCCGATGTCTTCATGGCGTTGAGTTCGTCGGCATAGAAGAAGTCGCAGTCGCTGCGCTGGTGACCGAAAAACAGCCAGTTCTTGCCAAGCGCCCCGGTCGCCCGGCGGTCGTGCAGGAAGGCGCGAAACGGTGCAATACCGGTGCCGGGACCGATCATGATGATCGGCGTTTTCGGGTCCGGTGGCAGCGCAAAGCCGTGCGCTTTCTGAACATAGACCTTAACCTCATCGCCGGGATTGATGCGCTCGGCAAGGAATGTCGAGGCGAGGCCAAGCCGCCGGCGCTTGCCGACCACGTAGCGCACGCAGTCGACCGTCAGCGACAGCTTGCCCGGCGTCGCATTATGCGAGGAAGAAATCGAATAGAGCCTCGGCTGTAACGGCTCGAGCGCCTCGACAAAGGCTTCAGGATGCGGCCGCACGCCGGAGAATTTTTGCAGTGCCGCCATCACGTCGAGTGTCGTGGCATCCCCATCCGGGTCTTCGCCTTGCGCCAAAGCCCGCGCCTTCTCACGCCGCGCGCCGCCGGTGACAAAGGACAGCAGCTCGAACAGGCTGTCAGGTGCCGGCGCCAGCGATACCTCGCTCTGCAGAACTTCGCGCAGAGTCTTGCCGCGAATCTGCGTGGTGTGCGAGGCGCCGAGCAGCGCGATGATCTGATCGACATGACCAAGATCGTTTCGGGCGAAGATGCCGAAGGAGTCGCCGACGACATAATCAAGACCGGAGCCGCTGAGATCGAAATCGATATGCCACGTCTCCTTTTCCGAGCCGGATTTATTGAGCAGACGGCGTGATATGAACGTCGCCGGCGCAGGATTGTCGCGCGACCGGCCTCGTTCGACCGATATGGCCGGCGCCGATGCGGGCGGCGCGACCTCGGCGGGTAAAGCCGCCGGCGCCTTCTCCAGTTCCTCATTGAGCATCTTCAGCATCCGGGCGGTTTCCTTGCCGCCCGGGACGCAAAGGTTGAGCCGCGGTTCTGACTTGCTGACGATCGCGTCGGAATAGTCGTTGCAGTTGTAGCCGCACTGACCGCAGTCCTGCTGTGCCATTGCCGCCATCATCCGGCGCCGCAACGGGCGGCCCTCGGCGAGTTTCATGCGATCCGATATTGGCATGGTCTGGTCGTGCCAGGGCGCCTCGCCATCGTCGCCATCGCCGGATTGCCCTTGCAGCACGGCGGTGCCCTGCTCCGCCGACAAGGGTGCGGGAGCGTCGGTCGACAGCAATCCGGCGAAGAACCCGTTCAGCCAGGAGCGCTGGGCTTCCGAAAACGGCGCACTCGACGGAATGATTTCGATCTTGGGTGGGGGCGTCATCTGGTTCATGACGAAGTCTCCGCATCGGCGAGCTTGCGCAGCGTCTCGCCGTCGTGGCGGCGCGCAAAGGTCAGGAAGGTTTCATCCGGCGACGTACGGTTCGTCAGATATGCTCTCAACAATCGTTCGATGATCGCGGGCGCGTCTTCGGATTTCACGTCGCGATAGACTTCCTGCCCAACCTCGGCCTCAGGCCCGAACCCGCCGCCAGCCAGGATATGAAAGCCGTCGACGGTGTCGTCGCTGTCCTCGATCGAGATTCGCGCGCCGATCATTCCGATATCGCTGATGTAATGCTGCGCACAGGAATGATGACAACCGGTGAGATGGATGTTGATCGGTGTATCGACTTCAAGGCGCGTGTCGCACCAGTCACCGATCGCCGCGGCGGTGCGCTTGGTATCGGCATTACCGAATTTGCAGCCGGCACGGCCGGTGCAGGCGATCAATCCGGCTCGGACTTCGGTGGTCTTCACCGCGAGCCCGAGCGCCTCGATGGCGGCAGTTGCCAGCGCAACATTGGAATCGTTTACGCCTGATATCAGCAGATTCTGCCAGACTGTGAGACGGATATCGCCATCGCCGAGATCGGCGGCGATCCTGGCGAGGCCACGCATCTGGTCGCAAGTTACCTTGCCCAGCGGCAGCGCGACCCCGATCCAGTTGAAGCCGTCCTGCTTCTGCCTATGGACGCCGATGTGCGCGGTGCGGTTGAACGCCGGGCGCGGTTCCAGGGCCTCCGGTGGAACGCGGGTAAACGGCTGCGCCATCTTTTCTTCGACGAGCAGCAGAAACTTTTCCATCCCCATGCCGTCGATAACGTACTTCAGACGCGCCTTGAGACGGTTGGTGCGATCGCCGAGATCGATGAATACTCGCACGATGGCGTCGGCGACTTTTGTGGCATCGGCCGGCTTAACAACGATCCCGGTTTGCTTCGCAAAATCCTTGTGGCCGGTGATGCCGCCGATTCCCAAGCCAAACCAGATGCCGGGCTCGACGCCAAAACCATGGTTCACCCTTATTGACGCGAAAGCGATGTCGTTGGTGTCCTCGAGCACCGCGATCTTGCCGGCACCGTCAAAAGCGACGTTGAATTTGCGCGGCAGTCCGGTCAGCGAACGATCGTTGAGGACGTGGGTATGCCATTCCCGCGCATAGGGGCGCGTGTCGAGCAATTCCTGCGGATCGATACCGGCAGTCGGCGTGCCGGTGACATTGCGGATGTTGTCGGCGCCCGATCCGCGCGAACACAGGCCGAGATCCTGGATGCCTTCGATCAATTCGACCGCGTGCTTCGGCGGAATTTCACGCACCTGAAGATTGGCGCGGGTGGTGACGTGGCAAAACGGCCCGCACAGGCGTTCGGCCAGCTCGGCCATCCCGGTGAATTGCCAGTGCTTGAGGATACCGTTCGGAATTCGCAACCGGCACATATAGGAGTCCTGCGCGGGTGCCACGTAAAACAGGCCATAATAGCGCCAGCGAAAGTTATCCACGGGCGATGGCGGGGCATTGGTCAGCGCCTGCTCTCTCAGCCGCGGATAGGCATCGAACGGATGTTGGTCGCGCTTGTATTTCTCGGGGTCGGAGAGCTTCTTGCCGCTGGCGATTATCCTGTCCTGCGCCTTGATATGCGCGGCATCCGGACCGGTCGGCTCGCTACTGAGCTTGCCTGTTGCAGCACCGCCTTGGCTACGTCCGGCGCGGCTGACCTGCAGCCCAGAGGTAAAACCTTCAAGGTAGCGCTTCTGCTCATCGGTAAAGTCGAGGGAGAGGGTATCGATTTTCATTTC
Source organism: uncultured Bradyrhizobium sp. (assembly GCF_964252615.1). Classification (NCBI taxonomy): domain Bacteria; kingdom Pseudomonadati; phylum Pseudomonadota; class Alphaproteobacteria; order Hyphomicrobiales; family Nitrobacteraceae; genus Bradyrhizobium; species uncultured Bradyrhizobium sp. Next base: position 63,518 of record NZ_CAXUNQ010000010.1, on the reverse strand, counting down.
TAACGACGAAGCTCCTGCTGCCACTGAGGCGGCTGAACGGGGAACGGACTCCGATCACGCGGAAATTGACTGAATTCCGAGCGAACGGTCCGACCAGCCTCGTTGCTGCGGAAATCCATCTTTGCGAATGCCAGCGGGCATCGATGACGGCTGGCTGCACTGCAACATTCAAGTTGTGTGCCACCCTGTCCATTTGAAAAATCGTTTAGAATCAGCGCTTTCCCAGAAGGATCAATCAGCGCTTAAGCCGATTCCCGGGCACCAAGCCTAAAAACTAGCCCATGGGCACCGAGGCTCGCGATCGCGCCAGACGGGCGGTCAGGACTTGCCGCGCCTGATTTTGAACGCCGCCAGATGGCCGGCAATATCGTTGGCATCGAATACCGGACCGGCAAACGCGCCGATGGCGTCAGAGCCGCCCTTTACGGCGGCTCGGTCGGAACCCACGGCGGCATCATAAAGGTCGGGCCGAAGCACCGACTTGGCGATGGCGAGGGCTTCCGGAGTGACGGAGGCCTGCCCCCAGCGCACCATCTGCGTGTAGAGCCACGCGGCTTGCAGCGGATCCGGCCGTGCGGCCCCTTCCCGCCCCACCAGCAGGTAGCGGCCGCTTTCGCGCATGGTTCCGTCCGGTGAAATCTTGAGGCGGCCGTCCAGGGTGCGCTTGATAACATCGGCAGCTACGTCGAGCCGGTCGGAGCGGGCCAGAATCTGTGCGGCTTCGGCGCGATTCTGCGGATCTTCGATAAATTCAGCGGCGCGAACATGCGCACGGATCAGCGCGGCCAGAACGGCCGGATTTTTCTCGGACCAGGTTTGTCTGACAGCCAGCACTTTCTCTGCCGCGCGCACCAGAATGTCCGAAACGAAATGCAGGATGTGACCGACACCAAGATCGACCGCGACCGAGTTCCACGGCGCGCCGACGCAAAAGGCATCGACATGTCCGTTGGCGAGGCTTTCCACCATGTAAGGCGGTGGCAACACTACCATACGAACATCTTCATCGGGATCGACTCCGCCTGCGGCCATCCAGAACCGCAATTGATAATTATGGGTCGAGAACGGGAATGTCATGCCGAAGGTCAGCGGCTCGGCGCCGCTCGTGCGCCTTGCAGCAACCACGCGCGACAACGCCAGTGCGGTTACCATAGGGTCATATGGGTTGCCGTCGATCTCTCCCATGATCGCGGCATGCAGCGCCGGCGATACGGTAATCGCGTTGCCATTGAGGCCGAGATTGAATGGCGCCACGATCGGCACCTTGACATGGCCAAGCCCGAGGCTTGAGGCAATCGCCACCGGCGCCAGCAGATGCGCGGCATCGAACAGGCCGATGTTGAGCTTGTCGCGAACATTCGACCATGACACTTCGCGCACCAACGTAATGTCGAGTCCTTCTGCCGCGGCAAATCCCTTGTCTACCGCTACAATCAATGCAGCCGCATCGACCAGTGGAATGAACCCGATGCAGAGCGGTAGACCGGTCATTTCAGCAGCTCCGCTGCGGTAACGATCGACTGGGCGATATCGCCGATTTTCTTCTTCTCGCGCATCGCGGTTGATCGCAGCAGCACATAGGCCTCATCTTCCGTAAGCCCCTTCAGCTTCATCAGGATTCCCTTGGCGCGATCAATCACCTTGCGATCTTCCAGCGCCGATTTGGTGCGCGCGAGTTCGTCCTGCAACTTGGAGAAGGCATTGAAGCGCGAAATGCAGAGGTCAAGGATCGGCTTGATGCGCTCCTTCTTCAATCCGTCGACGATATAGGCCGAAACCCCGGCATCGACCGAGGCCTGGATTGACGCGGCATCGCTCTGATCGACGAACATCGCGATTGGCCGCCGCACCGCTCGGCTGACCTGGAACATCTGCTCCAGCACGTCGCGGCTCGGGTTCTCCAGATCGATCAGGATGACGTCGGGATCGAGCGCGTAGATCCGGGCGAGCAGGTTGTGCATTTCGCTGATGTGAGTGACGCCGGAAAACCCCGCTTCCCGCAGTCCCTCCTGAAGGATCGCGGCCCGGACCGGGCTTTCGTCAACGATGACGATTTTAGGAGACGACTCGGCACCCATCAATCACCCGCATTGCAGCAAAACCATCCATAGCACGCACAAAGGCGGCTTAAAGTCTTGTAATTATGAGCAATTGGGACTAGCTCCTGCCCATCAATCAGGCATCACCCAACATGCAACAGGCCGCCGCGCCCAAAGTAAGCTTTGTGTCCTTGGGGTGCCCCAAAGCGCTGGTGGATTCCGAGCGCATTATCACGCGCCTGCGCGCCGAAGGTTATGAACTCGCGCGCAAGCACGATGGCGCCGACCTTGTGATCGTCAATACCTGCGGCTTTCTCGACAGCGCCAAGCAGGAATCGCTGGGCGCTATCGGCGAAGCGATGGCGGAGAACGGCAAGGTCATCGTCACCGGCTGCATGGGCGCGGAACCCGAACAGATCGAGGCGGCCTATCCCGGCGTGCTGTCGATCACGGGGCCGCAGCAGTATGAAAGCGTGCTCGACGCCGTCCATCGCGCGCTGCCGCCGTTGCACAACCCGCATCTCGATCTGGTGCCGCCGCAAGGCATCAGGCTGACGCCCCGGCACTACGCCTACCTGAAGATTTCCGAAGGATGCAACAACCGCTGCAGTTTCTGCATCATCCCGAAACTGCGCGGGGATCTGGTGTCGCGTCCGGCGAACGATGTGCTGCGCGAAGCCGAAAAACTGGTCAACGCCGGCGTCAAGGAGTTGCTGGTAATTTCGCAGGACACCTCGGCGTACGGCGTCGACTTGAAATATGCTGCCAGCCCGTGGAAGGACCGTGAGGTCCGCGCGAAATTTTTCGATCTGGCGCGCGAACTCGGTGAATTCGGCGCCTGGGTGCGGCTGCAATACGTCTACCCCTACCCCTATGTCGACGAGGTCATCGGCCTGATGACGCAGGGCAAGATTTTGCCCTATCTCGATATTCCGTTTCAGCACGCAAGTCCGGAAATCCTCAAAGCAATGAAGCGGCCGGCGGCGCAGGACAGGACGCTGGCGCGGATCAAGAAATGGCGCGAGGAATGTCCCGAGCTGACGCTGCGCTCGACCTTCATCGTCGGTTTTCCCGGAGAAACCAAATCTGACTTCAATTATTTGCTCGACTGGCTCGACGAGGCCGAGATCGATCGCGTCGGCTGCTTCAAGTATGAGCCGGTCGCGGGGGCCCTATCGAATGCGCTCGGCAATCCCGTGCATGAGGAAATCAAGCAGCAACGCTGGGATGCGCTGATGGCGCGGCAGCAGAAAATTTCCGCGCGTCGCCTGAAGCGCAAGGTCGGCAGCCGTCAGCAGGTCATCATCGATGAAGTCGGCCCGACGGTGTCGAGGGGTCGCTCCAGAGCCGACGCGCCGCAGATCGACGGCGCGGTCTATCTGTCAAGCCGGCGCCCGCTCCGCATCGGCGAAATCGTCACCGCCAAGATCGAACGTGCGGATGAATACGATCTGCACGGCTCAGTCGCGGGGTTTTGAGCGCTTGACAGCGCCTGCCGTTCGAAGGTATGTGGCGCGCCATGATTTCAAACCGGACCATCTCCCGCGCAGCTTTCCGTCGTCGCTCGTTCGACGATGATGGGTCGCGCCGTGTCCGACGACAGAGCTGAATAGATACACAGTTCGAGTTTTCGAGAAGGCCGCACCCCACAGTGCGGCCTTCTTGCGTTTGGCCGGCTTTCCACTCAACCGCAGGAGCTTGACATGACCATTGTCCCACATCCGTTTGACGCCCTGATGGAGATTACGGTGCGGCCGCCTGCCGTATTTGTCCGCGGAGATGGCTCCTGGCTATGGGATGACGCCGGCAAGCGCTATCTGGATTTTATCCAGGGCTGGGCGGTGAATTGTCTCGGCCACTCGCCGCCGGTGATCGCGGAGGCGCTGAACCAGCAGGCGAAACTGCTGTTGACGCCGAGCCCGGCCTTTTACAACGCACCCAGCCTCGAACTGGCGAAGGCCTTGGTCGATCACAGTTGTTTCGACCGGGTGTTCTTCGCCAATTCGGGCGCGGAGGCCAATGAAGGGGCGATCAAGCTGGCCCGTAAATATGGCGCTTTGCACCGCGATGGAGCGTACCAGATCATCACGTTCGACGGCGCGTTTCACGGCCGGACGCTGGCGACGATGTCGGCATCGGGGAAGAAAGCGTTCGAGCCGTTGTTCGAGCCCAAGGTGCCCGGTTTTCCGAAAGCCAAGCTCAACGACATCGCATCCGTAAAGGCGCTGATCAACGACACGACCGTCGCGGTGATGCTGGAGCCGATCCAGGGTGAAGCCGGCGTATGGCCTGCGACGGACGAATTTTTGCGCGAGTTGCGAACGCTGACCGCAGAGCACGGCCTGCTGCTGATCTTCGACGAAATCCAGACCGGCTTCGGACGCACCGGCAAGCTGTTTCACTACGAAAACGCCGGGATCGAGCCGGATATCATGACTCTCGGAAAGGGCATCGGCGGCGGCGTTCCGCTTGCCGCGCTGCTCGCGACCGAAGCGGCTTCGTGTTTCCAGCCTGGCGATCAGGGCGGCACCTTCAACGGCAATCCGCTGATGTGCGCCGTAGGACTCGCAGTCTTAGGCCAGATCGGTATGCCCCACTTTCTGAAATCGGTAGCCGGTACCGGCTTGTTTCTGGCGAGCGAATTGCAACGGATATCGGCACGCCACGGGCTCGGCGAGGTACGCGGCAGAGGGCTGCTGCTTGCGCTCGATCTGAAGCGCCCGATCGCCGCTGCGATCGTCGCCCAAGCAATGGAGGCCGGCCTGCTGCTCAACGCTCCGCAAGCCGATGCGCTGCGCTTCATGCCGGCGCTCAACGTCACCCGCGACGAGATCATCGAGATGACCGACGGGCTGGATGCGATCCTGACGAAAATGGGCGTGGCAAGGTGCGTGGCCTGACGATGTCAAACGCCATCGCGAGCGCAGTGAAGCAATCCAGAACGCTCACTGGATTGCTTCGTCGTTTCGCTTCCCGAACCTGGCTTTACGGCTTCAGAATTGTAGCCCCCGTCGTCGCCCGGCCTTCCAGGTCGATATGCGCCTTGGCCGCATCTTTCAAGGCGTAAGCGTGATTGATCGGTACGTGCAATTTGCCGTTGATCACCGCGGCGAACAGCGTATCTGCGCCCTCGAGCAGCTCCGAACGCTTGCCGACGTAGTCGTTCAGCTTCGGCCGTGTTGCGAACAGCGAGCCATGGTTGTTCAATTCGGCGATCGAGAATGGCGGCACCGGGCCTGACGCATTACCGAAACTGACGAACAGTCCGCGCGGTTTCAGGCAGGACAGCGAGCCCGGGAACGTGGTTTTGCCGACGCCGTCATAGACGACGTCGCACAATTCGTTGCGGCTGATCTGCTTTACTCGTGCGACAAAATCTTCTTCGTTGTAGAGAATGACGTGATCGCAGCCATTCGCCAGCGCCAGATCGGCCTTGGCCTTGGAGCCGACGGTGCCGATGACATGCGCGCCGAGCGCCTTGGCCCACTGGCTCGCGAGCAGGCCAATGCCGCCGGCCGCGGCATGGATCAGAACCCGATGTCCCGGCTCGACCTTGAAGGTCTTGTGCAGCAGGTACCACACCGTCAGCCCCTTCAGCATCAGCACCGCGCCCTGCTCGTAGGTGATGTGATCGGGCAGCTTGACCAGCTTGTCGGCCGGAATGTTTCGTTCGCTGGCATAGCCGCCGAGGTTGAAATAATAGGCGACGCGGTCGCCGGGATGAAAATTGGTGACGCCAGGCCCTACGCTGAGGACCTCGCCGGAGGCTTCGTTGCCGGCGATGAATGGCAGCGACGGCGCTTTATAGAGGCCGGTGCGAAAATACACGTCGATGAAATTCAGGCCGACGGCGTGCTGCCGGATACGGACCTCGCCGGTTCCCGGCGCCGGCACATCGACGGCTTCATAGGTAAGGACTTCCGGCCCACCGACCTGATGTACGCGCACAGCCTTGGTCATTGCACATTCTCCCTGCGATTTTCTTGCGTCCAGCGATAGCCATTGAGGCATAGTTGTCAACACCGCCATCCCGGAATGCGATGGTCAGGCGGCCTTTTTGCGGTTGCGCCTAGCCAGCACGTTGAAGGCCTCGACAGCAGCGGAAAAGGCGATAGCGAAATAGATGTAGCCGCGCGGGATGTGGAATTTGAATCCGTCCGCTACCAGTGCCACGCCGATCAGCACCAGGAATGCCAGCGCCAGCATCTTGGTGGTCGGATGCTCGGCCACGAATTTTGCGACCGGGCCTGACGACACGTACATGATCACGCAGGCGATAATCACCGCGGCGATCATGATTTCGAGATCCTGCGCCATGCCGATCGCGGTAATGATCGAATCCAGCGAGAATACCATGTCGATAACGATGATCTGCACGATCACCCAGAAGAACGCGCCGGCCGCCGGCCCGGCTTCGCCTTCCTCGTCGCGCGCCTCGACTTCAGTGTGAATTTCGTGCGTCGCCTTGGCGATGAGAAACAGCCCGCCGCCGATCAGGATGATGTCGCGCCATGACAACGCGACGCTTGTCAACGTAATGACCGGAGCGGTCAGCCCGATCAGCCATACCAGCAGGCTCAGCAACAGAATGCGGAACACCAGCGCCAGCGCCAAGCCGATCCGGCGCGCACGGGTTGCCTGCTTTTCCGGAATGCGCGAGACAACGACCGACAGGAAGATCACATTGTCGATGCCGAGAACGATCTCCAGCGCCGTCAGGGTCAACAGCGCCGCCCAGGCTTCCGGGCTTGTCAACAGGTCCATCATGCGGCGGCCGACTTCAGCAGGCGGATCACGGCGTCGCTTGCCACAACGTAAACCGCGATTACGCACAGGGCGACCGCCACCGGCGTGGCGACGTTGAAATCATAGATGAGTGTAATGATGGCGAGTACGGCCCAGAGCCCGATCAGCGACAGCGTCAACCCGCGCAGGCGCTCGACCCGAACAGGATGAATGACGTTAAACGGCACGAAGGTCAGTACAATGAGCAGTGCGACGATGAGACTCGAAAGCGCCGGCGACAGCCGCAGCAGGAACAGATAGAATGCGACTGCATTCCACAAAGCCGGAAATCCGCGAAAATGATTGTCGGGCGTCTTCATGCGCCGGTCGGCGAAGTATAGCGCACCGGTGACGACGATGCCCGCACCGAGCAGCGGCGCGGCCAGCGGCAACAGCAGGCCGCTCGCAGTGATCGCATAGGCCGGCACGAACACATAAGTCACAAAATCTACCACGAGATCGAGCACCTCGCCCGACCAGTCCGGCTGCATCCTCACAACATCGAGTCGCCGTGCGAGAGGTCCGTCGAGTGCGTCGATCACAAGCGCGGTACCAAGCCAGGCAAACATCGCAGCCCAATGCTCTCGCACCGCCTCCAGCAACGCGATCAGGGCAATTCCCGCGCCCATCGCCGTGAAGATGTGCACAGAGAATGCCGCCGCGCGCACGGTGCGGGATGCGGATAAAGTGTCATGCTGGTCTGCCGGGGTCATGTGCTGGCGTGCATATCAGGAATCGCCTGAAAGTGCACATCCAGGCTTGCGGCGTTCCGCCGCGCGGATCGCAGGGAACACTGGTTCCGGCAGTGCCGGGGTTGAAAATGCGGCAGCAAAGGTCGATTGTCCGTTGATGGGCGACATATCCGCAGAGCGGGAAATTTACGACGTTGCCGTCATCGGCGGTGGTCCGGCCGGACTTGCGGCGGCAATCGCATTCGCCGACGTCGGCGTAAAAACTGCGTTGATCGCGCGGCGCGCGTCATATGGCGATAACCGGACCACAGCGCTGCTCGGCGGCTCGATCGATTTCCTCGAGCAGTTGGACGTCTGGCGCCATTGCGCAGACCAGGCGGCGGCGCTGCAGGTGATGCGGCTGGTGGACGACACCGGCCGCCTGATCCGCGCGCCGGAAGTGCGTTTTTCATCCCAGGAGATCGGCCTCGACGCGTTCGGCTACAACATCGAAAACCGGGTGCTGATGGTGGCGCTGGAGGAGCGTGCCGCCAAGCTGGTAAGTCTGATCCGGTACGATAGCGAGGCTGAAAGCGTAAGCCCCGATGATTCGAACGCCGCTGTCCGCACCGGGCTCGGACACTTGCTTTTCGCAAGGTTGGTGGTCGGCGCGGACGGCCGGCATTCGCTTTGTCGCAAGGCCGCCGGCATCGATGTCAAGCGCCGCGACCTTAGCCAGACCGCGCTGACCTTCAATATCACTCACGCACGGCCGCATCAAAACAATTCGACCGAACTTCACACGCCGCAAGGGCCTTGCGTATTCGTGCCGCTGCCGGCAGATCGCTGCAGCGTGGTGTGGGTGACGACGCCAAGCGAAGCCGGACGCTTGATGACGCTGAGCGACGACGATTTGTCGGATGCCGTTGAACGGCAGTCGCATTCGATTCTCGGGCGCATTCACATCGAGCCCGGCCGCCACTTGTTCCCGCTTGCGATCGAACAGTCGACGCACTTCGCAAAAAACCGCATCGCGCTGGTGGGCGAAGCGGCGCATGTGCTGCCGCCGATCGGCGCGCAAGGCCTCAATATGGGACTGCGCGATGCCATCGATATTACCGACATGGCGTGTGGAGCAATGCTCCAGGGGGAAGATCCCGGTTCGCCGGGGCTGTTGTCGCAATTTGACTGGGCGCGACGTTCCGACATCGAAAGCCGAACCTTCGTGATCGATATGGCCAACCGCTCGCTGCTGTCGGATTTTCTGCCGGTGCAATCGTTACGTGCGGCCGGACTGCATCTGATCGGCGCGCTGGGGCCGCTTCGGCGTCTTGCCATGCGCGAAGGATTGGCGCCGTCGTGGCGGCCTGCCCGGCGACTTACGGAAACGCCAACTGACCTGACTTGATCAGCCACATCACGCTGGTGAGCGTGATGACGGACGTGAAGGTTCCGATCAGCACTGCGACCGAGGCCGGCTCGACCCAGGTGTCGAATTGCCGGGCGATCACAAAAACGTTCAGGGCCGGCGGCAGTGATGCCATCAGCACGGCGGTTACCGCCCACTCCGGCGGGAACGGCCCGAACAGCAACATCAGCGCGAACACGATCAGCGGGTGGATCAACAGTTTTACCGCGACAATGCCCGGCACTTCCCACGGGATGCGACCGGACGGCCGCAGTGCCACGGTAACGCCGAGCACAAACAGCGCTACCGGCGCCGCGGCGTTTTGCAGAAACGCCAGCGTGTTCATGATTGCGACCGGAAAATCGAGGTGAAGGGCTGCCGCCAGCGCCCCGGCGCAAGCCGACATGATCAGCGGATTGAGTACGATCTGACGGAGCATGATCGCGACGGTGTGACGCATGGGACGGCGCTCGCCGGTGAATGCAATCAGCAGCGGCACGATCGAAAACAAAAAGATGCTGTCGCAGCAGAAGATCAGAGCAGTGGGAGCCGCCGCCTTCGCGCCGAGCACAGCGAGTGCAAGGCCCGGGCCCATATAGCCGATATTGCCATATCCGCCGGACAGGCCGGCCAGCGCCATTTCACGCAACGAGAGGCGCCCGAGCAATCGTCCGGCGAACATCGCCAGAACGAACGCGCTGGCGGTGCCGAGCGTAGTTGCGACCAGGAACGGCGGGTTGTTCAGTTCGGCAAACGGCGTCTTCGACATGATGCCGAACAGCAAAGCAGGCAGCGACACGTAGAGCAGAAAGAAATTCATCCAGTCGAGGCCGGCTTCGGGCAGATTTTTCGATTTGCCGCAGGCGAACCCGATGAAGATCAGCCCGAAATACGGCAGCGCGAGGTTCAGGATGTCGACCATCGGCGAAACGTCTTTTTTCTCTGTTTCGCCGCGAATCAGGCGATTGGCGGGTGGACGGCGGAGCCGTTAATTCGTCGGTAGCCCCTAGCATCGGCCACAATCATGGTCTATTCGACGATTTATGATAAAAACGCGAACCGCCAAATTTCAGATCGGGCAGATCGTTCGCCACCGGATTTTCTCATTCCGGGGCGTGATCTTCGATATCGATCCGGAATTCAACAATACCGAGGAATGGTGGCTTTCGATTCCCGAGGACGTACGGCCGCACAAGGACCAGCCATTCTACCACCTGCTTGCCGAGAATTCTGAATCCGAATATGTCGCCTATGTTTCGGAGCAGAACCTCCTGCCCGACGAGTCGGGTGAACCGATCCGGCATTCGCAGGTCGCCGAAATCTTCATCAAGGACAAATCCGGCAGCTATCGGCCGCGCAATCCGTCGCTGAATTAAGCGCAGGTCCCCGGCATTATTGACTGGACGAGCAGAGCGATTCGCTCCGATCATGTACTGAAATTTCAATAAAAAGGCGCCCCGGCCGGAGCGCCTTTGAGCTGCGCGAAAATTCGATTATTTCGCCGCGGGGTTGGCGGCGCCCGCGGGCTGGTTGGCCTCAAGCTTCGCCCGCGCTTCAGCGGCGCGCTTCTGCAACTCTTCCTGCAATTTCTTCTGGGTTTCCTCAAAAACCTTCGGGTCGGTCGGCGGCCCATCATAGGCCTTGGCGAATTCCGCGAGCGGCAGCGGCAGCGTCAGCGGGGCACCGTTGGAATTGATCGCCTGTACCACCAGGTTCTGCCCCTTCTTCAGGTTAGCAAGCAGCTCCGCGGTCACGTCGTAATCCGACATGCAACCGTTCTGGAAGCAGATCACGTAGGGGCTTTGCGCGGGTGGATTGCTATCGACGATGATGCGGGTTCCGTGAACCAGCTGCATGCCGAGCGGAAGCGTGACGCGAAGGATCTTCTTCGGCTCGCCTTCGGGCTCGATGATCACGGCGGCGATGACGGGTTGGCCTGATTCGATCCGGCCGTCCTTGCCGGTGAAGCAAACCTGCTTGGCACCGGCATCCTGGCCCTTCAGGCAGAACTTGGTCCATGGCGCGTAGATCAGTTGAACCTGGTCGGCCGGCTGGCCACCCGGGGCCGGGGTACCGGCAGCAGGCGCGGCCGGCGCCTGCGCGGTCGGAGCCGGGGCCGGCGCCGCTTTCGGGGCGGCTTTGGGCGCAGCCTTCGGGGCCGCCTTTGGAGCAGCCGCCGGCGCACCGGGCGCTGGCGCGGGTGTCTGGGCCTGGGCGCCGGGAATGATGCATGCGGCGGTCAATGCCGTTGCGGCCAGCGAGGCCAGAACCCGCCCGCGCGGCCAGACCGGCGCGGCCAAGATACGAAAATTCATTGCGGAAAGCCCTTTCTGAACGATGCGCTCGAACCGCGACGAAGGCGCCGGAACCTGCCAGCCTGCCGCGGCTGTCTCTTTGCCAAATGAGGCGGTTGCGTGACAGGTCGCGTTGTCATGGTCAATTGCCCGCCTTCAATACAGCGGCGGGCGAAAAGATCAATGCCGACAACCGTCTTAACGACCGCGGCATTGGCCTTAGCGTTACCGGCTATGGTAAAATTTCGTTGTGAGCGCAAGCGAATCAAACCAGCGACTTGTACAGCGAACGCGGCGGCGCGATCCGCGCCGGACGCATCCCATTGTCGCCTTTGCTTTTGGCATGCTGTCGATGGTTATCATCTACCCTGCCGCCGCTTTGTCGAGCCATGCCCTTGCCATGCATGGCGCGCCGGCGTTGCCGGCCGGCTTCACTCATATGCCCTATGTCAATCCCGATGCGCCCAAGGGAGGACGGCTCGTGCAAGGGCTGCTTGGCACCTTTGACAGCCTCAATCCCCTGATCGTTCGCGGACTTGCGGTCCAGCAGATCCGCGGTTTCGTGGTCGAGAGTCTGATGGCGCGCGGCAATGATGAGCCATTCACGCTCTACGGTCTGCTTGCGAAAAGCATCGAAACCGACGACGCGAGATCATACGTCAGCTTCGGTATCGATCCGGAGGCTCGGTTTTCAGACGGCCAGCCGGTGCTTGCGGAGGACGTGCTGTTTTCGTGGGCTTTGCTGCGCGACAAGGGCCGTCCCAATCACCGCCTGTACTACGCAAAAGTGGTCAAGGCGGAAGCACTGGATGCGCGCACCGTGCGGTTCGATTTTGGTGGCGCCAATGACCGCGAATTGCCGCTGATCTTAGGCTTGATGCCGGTGCTGCCAAAACATGCCGTCGATGCGGCGGCCTTTGAAGAAACCTCGATGACGGCCCCCATGGGGTCGGGCCCCTACCGGGTCACGTCAGTCAGGCCGGGCGCCAGCGTGACGCTGACGCGGAATTCCGATTACTGGGGCCGCAGCCTGCCGGTCAATCGCGGCCTCTGGAATTTTGACGAGATCCGGCTCGATTTCTACCGCGAGGCCAACGGCGCATTCGAAGCGTTCAAGCGCGGCCTGTACGATTTTCGGGTCGAAACCGAGCCGCTTCGCTGGCACGATGGTTATGATTTTTCGGCCGCCCGCAGCGGCGAGGTGATCCGCGATGTCATCCGGACCGGCATGCCGCAACCCTCGGAATTCCTGGTGTTCAATACGCGGCGGCCGGTTTTTGCCGATATTCGCGTCCGACAGGCGTTGACGCTGTTGTTCGATTTCGAATGGATCAACCGCAATTATTTCTTCGGGCTGTACAAGCGCGCCGGCGGCTTCTTCGCTGGCTCTGAATTGTCGGCCTATGCCCGCCCCGCCGACGACCGCGAGCGCGCGTTGCTAAGACCCTACGCGTCCAGCATAGCGCCGGACATTCTCCACGGAATCTGGCGCCTCCCCGTCAGCGACGGCTCGGGCCGCGATCGGGCCGCACTTCGCAACGCCCTGGCGCTGTTGTCGCAGGCTGGATACTATCTGGACGACACCGTGTTGCGGCAGCGCTCAACCGGAACGCCCCTCAGCTTCGAAATTCTGGTGACCACGCGCGATCAGGAACGCATCGCGCTGGCATTCGCCCGCGACATCAAGCGCGCTGGTATCGAGGCCTCGGTGCGCGCGGTCGACGGGGTGCAGTTCGATCAGCGGCGGCTCGGGTTCGATTTCGACATGATCCAGAATCGCTGGGATCAGTCGCTTTCGCCGGGCAACGAGCAATCCTTCTACTGGGGCAGCCAAGCCGCTGACAATCAGGGTACCCGCAATTACATGGGCGCGAAGGATCCGGCCATCGACGCCCTGATCGCGACCATGCTAGAAGCCCGCGAGCATCCGGAATTTGTTTCGGCGGTGCGGGCGCTCGACCGCGTCCTGATGTCGGGCTTCTACGCAATTCCGATGTACAACGCGCAGGAGCAATGGATCGCGCGCTGGAATCGTATAGAACGGCCTGCAGCCACCGCGTTATCCGGATATCTGCCGGAAACCTGGTGGCGGAAGCCCGAACCCAGCCGGAAGTGATCCTGTGATCCAGACCGTCGCACCACCAACGCTTGACGGGTTATTTCGCCGGCTGCTGGCGCGCCATCCGGACGCGCCGGCGCTGGCCGATCCCCTCGACAAGTCGCGCGTCACCGGGCAGCCGCCGCGGCGCCTGACGTTTGCACAGGCCGAGCGCTTGATTGCGGCATTGGCGGCGCATTTTGTCGAGGTAGGATTGCCGGCGAATTCGGTCATTGCGGTTCAACTGCCCAACACCATCGAATTCGTGCTGACAGTGCTGGCGGCACATCGCGCAGGGCTCGTGGTGGCGCTGTTGCCGCAGTTGTGGCGGCAGGCGGAGTTGACGGTGGCGCTCAATCGCACCGGCGCGCGCGCCGTCGTGACCATGAGCCGGATCGACGGCGTCAGCCATGCCGATCTTGCGATGAATGCCGCAGTCGAGGCGTTTTCGATCCGCCATGTCTGCGGCTTTGGCACCGATCTGCCGGAAGGCATGGTTTCCCTCGAGGACGTGATGGGCAATGGGCCGGTACCCTCCCCCTCGGCCATCCAGGATGGCCGCCGTGCAGCAATTATTTCATTTGACGTCACAGCGGACGGTTTCCGCGCCGTGCCGCGCACGCATCTGAATTTGATTGCCGGTGGTCTTGCGATCTTTCTTGAAAGCGAAATACCGCAGGGCGCGACCGTCCTGTCCGCGTTCGCGCCGTCTTCGTTCGCGGGGATCGCGTCCTCGCTGGTGATCTGGCTGCTGAGCGGCGGCGCGCTGGTGCTGCATCATCCGTTCGATGCCGGCGTGCTGGAACAGCACATCGGCGAGCAGGCCTGCGATGTCCTCGTTGCGCCTGCGCCGCTGGCATTGCGTCTTGCCGAGGCCGGAATACTGTCGAACTTCCCGGCGCTGCGCCATGTCATCGGGCTGTGGCGTGCGCCTGAACAGGCCGCCTCGTCGCCGGCATGGCCGGGCGAACAGGCCGCTTTGACAGACGTCTATCTGTTCGGCGAAGCCGGGCTGTTCGGCGCCCGGCGCGCCGATGATGGCGCGCCGCTCCTGATCAAGCCGGGTCCCCACACGGCGCCGCGCGCCGCCGTCGACGCCTCGACCACCGGTGAAGTCCTTCTCACTCCAAAGGGAACGCTGGCGTTGCGGGGCCCGATGATTCCAGTCGCCGCTTACGCGCCGTCAACTCCCGCAGGCAAGTCGCCGATCGCGCAGCCGCCGCTCGATTACGTCGATACCGGCTATGCCGCGCGGCTGGACCGGGCCAGTGGCGCGCTCTGCATCACCGCACCGCCGGCGGGAATCGTGGCTGTCGGCGGCTACCGTTTTCTTGCGCATGACCTGCAGGAATGGGCCAGGCGGCTCGGTCAGGGCGCATTGTTAACGGCGTTGCCCGACCGCCTCAGCGGTCACCGCTTTGCCGGCCGCGCCCAAGATAACGCCCGGGCTCGAGAAGCGCTCTCAGCACTTGGCCTCAACCCATTGATGTCGGAGGCATTTCGCGATCAGTCGCCTGGCGGCTGACGCCACGAATCGCGTTCTGAAACGTCAAGCTGAATTGCGGAACGTTTGTTCCCGCCTCGCATTGTCCGACCATCAATAATCCTGCACTGGAGGACATCATGAAGAAGATTGCATTAATCGCCGCTTCCGTCGCAATGTTGGCCGTTCCGGCATTTGCAGAAGACGCCAAGACGACGGGCACCGCGCCGGCGGAGGCCAAATTCTCGACGGTGTCGAAAGACGAAATGTTTTCGTCGAAACTCAAAGGTCTCAATGTCTACAATCAGAAGGACGAATCGGTCGGCGAAATTGCCGATCTGGCCATCAAGAACCATCAGATCGACGCATTGATCCTGTCGGTCGGCGGCTTCCTCGGGATGGGCGAGCGCTATGTTGCGGTATCGCCGTCATCCGTCAACGTTCGCTACGACAGCAAGAACAACAAGTGGCTGGCGTCGATGAACACCACCAAGGATGCGCTGAAGGCCGCGCCGGAATTCAAATATCCGAAGTAGGCGGGGCGCCCATAGGGTCGGTTAGGCGCGAAGCGCCGTAACTCGCCGCATTGGCTTGCAACCGGTGTAGTTTGGTGTGTTAAGCGCTTCGGCGCTAACCACCCTACGGGCCCATTACGCCGCCTTGCGATCCTCGGCCAGGTTTGCCAGTTGCCGCATGATCTCCGTAGTTCCGATCAGCCGTTCCTCCGGCGTCTCCCATTCCTGCAAGAACACAACTTTCATGTCCGGCCGCACCTTGGCTGCCTGTCCATGTTGCCGGATGAAATATACCAGCCGCTCCGGCTGGGCGAATTTGTTGTCGCGGAAGGTGACGACCACGCCCTTTGGTCCGGCATCGACCTTTTCTACATTGGCGCGCCGGCAGTACCCCTTGATGGCAGCGATCTTGAACAGATAACGCACCTCGTCCGGCAGCACCCCAAAACGGTCGCGCAATTCGGCGGCAAAATCATCGATCTCGTCGTCGGTGTCGAGATCGGCCAAGCGCCGGTATAGCGACAGCCGCACCGCAAGGTCGGCGACGAACTCTTCCGGAATCAGCACGGGCATGCCGACCGTGATCTGCGGCGACCAGCGGTCTGCGACGGGCTCAACAACACCGGCCTTGAGGTTGAGGATCGCCTCTTCCAGCATCGACTGATAAAGCTCGAATCCGACTTCCTTGATGTGACCGGACTGTTCTTCGCCGAGCAGATTTCCGGCGCCGCGGATATCGAGATCGTGCGAGGCGAGCTGGAATCCGGCGCCGAGGGTTTCCAGCGACTGCAGCACCTTCAGCCGCCGCTCGGCTTGTGCGGTGATCTTCTGCTGTGCCGGCAGCGTGAACAGCGCATAGGCGCGTAACTTGGAGCGCCCCACCCGGCCGCGCAACTGGTAGAGCTGCGCAAGGCCAAACATGTCTGCGCGATGCACGATCAGCGTGTTGGCGGTGGGGATG
Source organism: uncultured Bradyrhizobium sp. (assembly GCF_964252615.1). Taxonomy (NCBI): domain Bacteria; kingdom Pseudomonadati; phylum Pseudomonadota; class Alphaproteobacteria; order Hyphomicrobiales; family Nitrobacteraceae; genus Bradyrhizobium; species uncultured Bradyrhizobium sp. The sequence goes on along the minus strand of NZ_CAXUNQ010000010.1, from coordinate 47,264 downwards.
TCGAGGCCGGACTCGATGATGGTAGTCGACAACAGGATATCATATTTGCCGTCGTAGAATGCCGACATGATGTCTTCGATCACCGTCGGCGCCATCTGGCCGTGCGCCACCGCGACTTTCATCTCCGGTACATGCTTGTCGAGAAAATCCTTGACGCCGGCGAGATCCTCGATTCGCGGCACCACGTAAAATGCCTGGCCGCCGCGATAGCGCTCGCGCAGCAACGCTTCGCGGATCATCAGGGGGTCGCTGGGCGCCACGAATGTGCGGACCGCGAGGCGGTCGACCGGCGGCGACGCGATGATGGATAGATCGCGCACGCCGGTAAGTGCCAGTTGCAGCGTCCGGGGAATCGGCGTGGCACTCAGCGTCAGGACATGCACCTCGGCGCGCAACTGCTTCAGCCGCTCCTTGTGCGAAACGCCGAAATGCTGCTCCTCATCGACGATCAACAGGCCCAAATCCTTGAACTTGATCGACTTGCCCAGCAGCGCATGGGTGCCGACCACAATATCGACGGCGCCGTCCGCAATGTTCTTTTTTACCTGCGTCAATTCCTTCGGCGCAATCAGGCGCGAGGCTTGTGCGACCTGCACGGGAAAGCCCCGAAACCGTTCAGTAAAGGTTTTGGCGTGCTGCCGTGCCAACAGCGTGGTGGGAACCACGACGGCGACTTGCTTGCCGTCAAGCGCTGCAGCAAAGGTCGCCCGTAGCGCGACCTCGGTCTTGCCAAAACCGACGTCGCCGCAAATCAGGCGGTCCATCGGCCGGCCGCTTTCGAGATCTTTTAACGTGGCGGTGATGGCGCCGAGCTGGTCTTCGGTTTCCTCGTATGGAAAACGCGCGCAGAATTCGTCATAGATGTGCGGCTGCACCGGCATTTTCGGCGCTTCATGCAGATGCCGTTCGGCCGCGATCTTGATCAATTCGCCGGCAATTTCACGGATGCGGTTCTTCAGCTTGGCTTTGCGCGCCTGCCAGCCGCTGCCGCCGAGACGATCGAGTTCGACATTGGCGTGATCGGAACCGTAGCGCGACAACAACTCGATATTTTCCACCGGGAGAAACAGCTTTGTGTCGGCGGCGTAGTGCAGCTCGAGACAGTCATGCGGAGCACCCGCTACTTCCAGCGTTTGCAATCCGACAAAGCGACCGATGCCATGCTCGACGTGGACGACGAGGTCGCCGGCGGCAAGGCTGGTGACTTCGGAGATGAAATTGTCGAGCTTGCGGCTGGCCTTGCGCGGCCGCACCAGCCGGTCCCCAAGAATATCCTGCTCGCTGATGACGGCGACATTATCGGTTTCGAACCCGGATTCCATGCCGACGACGGCAAGCATCGCCTCGTTGCGCGGCGTCGCCTGCGCCGTGCGCCAGGAATTGACGCTGGTAAGGTTGAGCAGTCTGTGGTCCTTCAGCATGCTGGCCATGCGATCGCGCGAGCCTTCGCTCCACAGCGCAATCACCACCTTCTTGCGCTGGGCTTGCAGCGCCTGTACGTGGGCGACCACGGCCTCGAATACGTTGATCGAACTGTCGGCACGTTCCGGCGTAAAATTACGACCCTGCCGTGCGCCGGCATCGATAACGCCAGTGCCGCCGTCCGGCACCGCGAACGGCGTCAGCCGCGCCAAGGCGGCTTCGTCCAGGCGTTTTGCCCATTCGTCGTCGCTGAGGTAGAGCCGATCCGGGCGCAGCGGCTTGTAGACGGCGCCGCCGCCGCGCTGCCCCATCGCCTCGCGGCGCGCCTCGTAGTAATCATTGATCTGCGTGAAGCGCTCGCGCGCCACATCTTCGCTCTGCGGTTCGATCACCATCGGCGCGTTACCCAGATAATCGAACAGCGTGTCCATCCGCTCCTGAAACAGCGGCAACCAGTGTTCCATGCCGGGATGGCGGCGGCCTTCGCTGACCGCCTCATATAGCGGATCATCGCGCTCCGGCGCGCCAAACGCTGCGACATAGCCCATGCGGAAGCGGCGAATGGTTTCTGTAACCAGTTGAAATTCCGAAATCGGAACCAGATCGAGTGCGCGCATGTCGAGTTGCGTGCGTTGAGTTTCAGTATCGAAGCTGCGGATCGATTCCAGCGTATCGCCGAAGAAATCGAATCGTACCGGCTGCTCCAGCCCTGCCGGAAACAGGTCGAGGATGCCGCCGCGCACGGCGTATTCGCCGGGCTCGCGCACCGTCGAGGAGCGGTTGTAGCCATTGTGCTCCAGCCAGGCGACGATGGAGTCCATTGGCACCACATGGCCGGGCGCCACCGACAGCGCCTGTGCTGCGATCACATCGCGAGCCGGCACCCGCTGCAGAATCGCGTTGACAGTGGTCAGCACGATCAGCGGCTTGTCGCTACCTTTCAGGCGCGCGAGTCGTGCGAGCATAGTCAGGCGTTGTGCCAGGATGCCGCCATGGGGAGATACGCGGTCGTAGGGTTGGCAATCCCATGCCGGGAATTGCATCGCCGATACATCCGGCGCAAAGAATTCCAGCGCGCGCGCCAGTTGCTGCATGCGCGGACCGTCACGGCAGATCACGGCAAGGCTGACCGCCGGTGGTTCCGGCCGCGCCGCGACTGCGCGCGCAAGATCGGAAATGACCAGGCCTTCGGCGCCCTCAGCGACATTGGCCAGGGTCAGCGCGCGCCCGGGACTAAGCAATTCCGCTGGAGATTTAGTCGGCGATTTCATACGTCGGGGTCCACGGGGAATGACTTGATGCGGTCGAACAGCCGAGTCCGGAACTCCGGCGCCAGCAAAACGTCGCTGCTCAGGGCGGCATAGAGATCGGGATCGGGCATCTCGATCAACTGCTCCAGTTGGCCCAATTCGGCGTCGGTAAGGTCGGCGATGGCGGCGTCCGCGAAGCGGCCAAGAATGAGATCCATCTCGCGGGTGCCACGATGCCAGCAGCGGAACAGCAGCCGCTTACGGCGGTCGTCGAGGCCGCTGCTTGATCGTGTCGATCCCGTCATCTATCCCATCCGTCCGAACGCCAAAAGCCCGGACGTGCCGGGCGGGGTTGATATAGCGTTGGTAACCGCCAATGTCAGCCCTTCTCTCGGCATGAGTGCCAAGCGAACAATCATAAGGACCGTCATGGCCCGGCTTGTTCCGGTCATCCACGTCTTGGCTGCAAAAAAGACGTGGATGGCCGGCCTAAAGCGGGGCATGACAAACAGGAACGGTCTTAGGTTTCCTGATGCGCCCTGCCCTGCTCAATCCCCTGTTCGCGTCGGTCACCAGCCTCGCCGGCGTCGGGCCGAAGCAGGACAAGCTGTTTCGGTTTTTACTTGGCCGCGCTGAAACGCCGCGCCTGGTCGATCTGCTGCTGCATTTGCCCGCGAGCGTGGTCGACCGTCGCGCGCGGCCGAAAATCCGCGATGCGGCTCCCGGCACCATCGTGACGCTTGAAGTGACCGTCGACCGCCATCGTCCGACGCCGGGACGCAACTCGCGCGCGCCGCATCTGGTCTACGTCAGCGACGACACCGGCGCGGTAGTTCTAACTTATTTCCGCGCCCAGCCCGGCTACGTCGAAAAGCTGCTGCCGGTCGGCGCCAAACGATATGTCTCGGGCACGGTCCAATTGTTCGACGGCATGCCGCAGATGGTGCATCCGGATCGCGTGCTGGACGAAGATAGTTTTTCGAAACTGTCGGGCATCGATCCGGTCTATCCGCTCACCGAAGGACTGGCGCTGGGCTCGCTGCGCCGCGCCGTCGCGCAGGCGCTGCAAAAAATACCCGATCTGCCGGAGTGGATCAGTCCCGAGGTGATCAAGCGTTGCAAGTTTCCGCCGATTGCGGAGGCACTGAGCCGGGTGCACAACCCGGTCGAACTGACGGATATCCTGCCGGATCGTCCGTTCTGGTCGCGGCTCGCGTTCGATGAACTGCTGGCGGGACAACTGGCGCTGGCCCTGATTCGCGCGCAACTGCGCCGCCCTGCCGGCGACCGCAACTCCGGCGACGGTCACCTGCGCAAGAAAATCATCGACGCGCTGCCCTATGCGCTGACGTCGTCGCAACAACAGGCCGCCGCCGCCATCACGGATGACTTGCGCCAGCCGGTACGGATGCTGCGGCTGCTGCAGGGCGATGTCGGCTCCGGCAAGACCGTGGTGGGGTTGCTGGCCGCTGCGGCGGTGACCGAAGTCGGCAGGCAGGCCGCGCTGATGGCGCCGACCGAAATTCTGGCGCGCCAGCACGTCAAGACCATCACGCCGCTCGCCGAGCGCGCTGGCCTGCGGGTTGCGATCCTGACCGGACGCGAGAAGGGCAAGGAGCGCCGCATATTGCTCGAACGGCTCGCGACGGGCGAGATTGATCTGCTGGTCGGCACCCATGCGCTGATCCAGGACGACGTAATTTTCAAGGCGCTGGCGCTGGCGGTGGTCGACGAACAGCACCGCTTTGGGGTACGTGAACGGCTGGCGCTGACGGCCAAGGGCGAGGCCGTCGATGTGCTGGTGCTTAGCGCCACACCGATACCGCGCACGCTGGTGCTGACTTATTTCGGCGATATGGATGTCTCCGAACTGCGCGAGAAGCCCGCGGGTCGGCAGCCGGTCGACACCCGCGCGGTGCCGGCAAGCCGCATCAACGACGTAACGGATGCCGTCGGCCGTGCATTGAAGGCCGGCAAGCGCGTCTACTGGATATGTCCGCTGGTGGAACAATCCGAGGCCGAGGGCGTCGAGCATCTCACCAATGCGATAGAACGATATGAAAGCCTGCACCAGCGCTTCGGTGACCGCGTCGGCCTCGTGCATGGCCAGATGAAGGGTGCGGAGAAAGACGCTATCATGGAGCAGTTCGCCGGCGGCGAAATCGGACTGCTGGTCGCGACCACGGTAGTGGAGGTCGGCGTCGACGTTCCCGCCGCCACCATCATGGTGATCGAGAACGCCGAGCGGTTTGGGCTGGCGCAACTGCACCAGTTGCGCGGCCGCATCGGCCGTGGCTCCGAGGCTTCGACCTGCCTGCTGCTATACAAGGAGCCGCTCAACGAAATGTCCACGGCGCGGCTGAAGGTCATCCGCGAAACCACCGATGGTTTTCGCATCGCCGAGGAAGATCTGAGACTGCGCGGCGAAGGCGACGTGCTCGGCGTCCGGCAGAGCGGCCTGCCCGGCTACCGCATCGCGCGCTCCGACGTGCATGGGCAGTTGATCGTCCAGGCGCGCGACGAAGCGCTGCGCATCATGAAAAGCAATCCGAAGCTGACCGGAGAACGCGGCGAGGCGTTGCGCTGTTTGCTGTATCTGTATGAACGCGACGAGGCGCTGCCGCTGATCGGGGCGGGATAGGCAAATTGTAGGATGGGCAGAGCGGAACGAAACCTATCGGACGCAAGCGGGGAAGTACCCTACCAACTGGATCTGTTCGAGCGAGATGAGGCGATTCCGTTGATCGGCGGGATCGTTTGACAGTCGTCAGTACGGGGCGCAAAGCCCGAGCCCGGAACGACGGGTCAATCCGCCTTCGCCGGCTCCGGCTGCCGCGCCGATGCATTTGCCGCGCGCTCCGCGTTTGCCGTCTCCGCCAGCGCCGCGATCCGCTTCTGCGGGTCGGAACCCGGCTGCACCACGCCGCACGACATGATCAGGGTCGCGGCATCCTCCGCGCTCATCTCAACCTCGATCAGCTTGCTCTTCGGCACATAGAAGAAAAAGCCGGTGGTCGGGTTCGGCGCACAGGGCAGGAATACCGAGATATGCTCATCCTGTCCGGGAAGGCTCGCGGCGATCTCCACGCTTGGCGACTGCGAGATCAGCACGATCGACCACATGCCGGGCGCCGGAAATTCAACGAGACCGACCCGGCGAAGGCTCGATCCCGAGCCGGAAAACAAGGTTTCGAACACCTGCTTCAGGCCGCGATAGATCGCGCGCACCACTGGCATCCGCCCCAGCAGTTTTTCGCCGAGATCGACCAGCGTCCGCCCGATCAGGTTCGCGGTGAGGAAACCGAGCAACGTCAGCGCGATCACTGCGACGATCAGCCCGGAGCCCGGCAATCCGAACGGCAAATAGGTCTCGGGCCGATAGGCCACGGGAACGAACGGCCGCACCAGGCCATCGACCCAGGTCACGAACCACCAGGTCAGATAGAAGGTGATCGCAATCGGACCGGCGACGATGAGGCCGGTAAGAAAATAGGTCCGGAAACGGGCCATGAAACCGCGCGGGACGTCCGGCGGAAGCTCGCCCGGAGGCATAATCGGAGGCAAGTCATTGCGATTCATCAGAGTTCCGGGTCGGTCAACGCGCGGGCGCAGCACGGCTGCCCGGACGTTCCAAGGCGTGATTGCATTTTTGTTGAATCGTCATTGCGAGCAAAGCGAAGCAATCCAGCGCCGCAAGGGCGGACTGGATTGCTTCGACGCTTCGCTCCTCGCAATGACGCGTTGCGACTTAACATCATCACGTTCTAGCAGACTTTTGAAGGCCCGGCATGACGAAGCGGCTTAGATCATTGGTCTATTCCACAGTGACGGATTTCGCCAGGTTGCGCGGCTGGTCGACGTCGGTGCCCATGATGACGGCGGTATGATAGGCCAGAAGCTGCACCGGGATGGCATAAACCATGGGCGTAAAGGTCGCGGCCATGTCGGGCATCACGATGGTCACCAGCGACTCGACCGTGGCCTCGGCGGCACCCTTGGCGTCGGTCATCAGGATGATCCTGCCGCCGCGCGCCGCGACCTCCTGCATGTTGGAAACCGTTTTGTCAAACACGCGGTCGAACGGCGCGATCACCACCACCGGCATATTCTCGTCGATCAGCGCGATCGGCCCGTGCTTGAGTTCGCCGCCGGCATAGCCTTCGGCGTGAATATAGGAAATTTCCTTCAGTTTCAGCGCGCCTTCCAGCGCCAGCGGATAACTGGTGCCGCGGCCGAGATAGAGCACGTCCTTGGATTTGGCGATGTCGCGCGCCAGTTTCTCGATCTGCGGCTCAGTGGCGAGTGCGGCCGCCATCAGGCGCGGGATTTCCACCAGGCCGTGGACGAGCTTGGCTTCGTCCAGATCGGACAATTCGCCGCGCGCCTTGCCTGCGGCTACCGCAACCGCGGCCAGCACCATCAACTGGCAGGTAAAGGCCTTGGTCGAGGCGACGCCGATTTCCGGTCCCGCCAGCGTCGGCAGCACGGTCTCGCTTTCGCGGGCGATGGTCGAGGTCGGTACGTTGACCACGGACAGCGTGTGCAGCCCCTGCTCCTTGGCGTAGCGAAGCGCGGCCAGCGTATCGGCGGTTTCGCCCGACTGCGAAATGAAGATGCCTAGGTCGCCCCTGCGCAGCGGCGCTTCGCGGTAGCGGAATTCGGAGGCGACATCGAGCTCGACCGGCAGCCGGCTTAAGCGCTCGAACCAGTATTTGGCTATATAACCGGCGTAGCTGGCGGTGCCGCAGGCGGTGATCGAGATGCGCTGGATGTCGCGGAAATCGAACGGCAGTTTGATCGGCAGCGCCACCCGCTCGGTCGCCATGTCGACGTAGCGCGCCAAGGTGTGGCCGACGACTTCCGGCTGTTCGTGAATTTCCTTGGCCATGAAATGGCGGTAATTCGCCTTGTCGACCAGGAACGACGACGCGCCGGATTTGAGTACATCGCGCTTGACGGGGTCGCCATGCGCGTTGTGGATCAAGACCGCTTCGCGGGTCAAAATCGCCCAGTCGCCGTCCTCGAGATAGCTGATGGTATCGGTGAACGGCGCCAGCGCGATGGCGTCCGAGCCCAGATACATTTCACCATCGCCATATCCGATCGCCAGCGGCGATCCCTTGCGGGCCCCGATCAGCAGGTCTTCGTGACCGTTGAACACGAACGCCAGCGCGAACGCGCCGCGCAGCCGCGGCAGCGAGGCCTTCACCGCATCCGCCGGCGACGATCCGGCTGCGATGTAGGAATTGACCAGATGCGCCACGACTTCGGTATCGGTTTCACTGTAGAATTTCGCGCCCTGTCGCTCCAGCTCAAGCCGCAGCTCGCGGAAATTTTCGATGATTCCGTTGTGCACCACCGCGACGTTGTCGGCGGCATGGGGATGGGCGTTGTTTTCGGTCGGCTTGCCGTGGGTGGCCCAGCGCGTGTGTCCGATGCCGGTATGGCCTGACAACGGTGACGCCTGCAGCCGCGCCTCGAGATTGCGCAGCTTGCCTTCGGCGCGGCGGCGCTCCAGATGCGTACCCTCCAGCGTGGCGACACCGGCGGAATCGTAGCCGCGATATTCCAGGCGCTTGAGCGAATCCACCAGTTGCCCGGCAACCGGGCCGCGTCCTAAAATCCCGACAATGCCGCACATGCGGATCAACAGCTCCCAATCGAAGAAAACCGCCTGAACCGGCGCGGGCCCCTCTTAACGAGAAACGCCGACGTCCAGGTATTCAATAATTATTGCGGATTGAGACAGCGTTAAACAGCAAGCTTAACATACTGTCACGACTGGGCGGGAGCGCAAACACTCTCGGTCACCGGTATGAGCCACGGACCGCTCGATGATGGGGCTGATTTACGCCTTTCGTCGGGTACATGACAGAAATCCAGTTAACGGCAAGAAATTTAGCTATCGCGTCGCTGCTGAAGGAACGTTCGCCTTATTCGACGACTCTCGGCCGAGCGATCAGGCCGCTGTCGCACCGAGCAAGGCTCGATAATGGGAATTGACGGTCTCGTAACACTCGCAGGCGGTCTCGCGCAGCCCTTCGAGGTTCAAAATCTGGATCTTGCCGCGCGCGTATTTTATCATTCCGGCTTGTTGGAGAGAATGCGCGACCAGAGTGACGCTGGTCCTTCGGACGCCCAGCATCTCGGCAAGGAGCTCCTGGGTGAATGAAAGCGTGTCGCTATCGGACAAATCCCTGGCGCGCAGCAACCATCGGCAAAGCCGTGCCTCGACGGCGTGCGCCGCCATACAGGCGGTCGATTGCTGTGCCTGTGCGTATAGGGTCTGCTCGTGCCGGATGAGCTTCGATAGCAGCGTACTGCTCTGCAGTGCCGCGCCCTTGAGCACATCGACCTGGCAGGTAAGGCTGGCTCCTTCCAGTTGCACGATCGCCCGGCTGAGGGAAATCCTGCCGTCAAGCGCCGCTGAAGCTCCGATTACGCCATCCCTGCCGACCATGGCTGCCTCGATCATCTCACCGGTCGATAAGCCGACAACGAGCGATATGATCGCGCTGGAAGGAAAATAAACGACATTGATCGGATCGCCCGCCTCGAACAGCACCTTTTGATGTTCGAGATGAATGACATTGAGGTGAGGCTTTAAGGCAGCGGCATCGCCCGCCGAAAGCGAAGCGAGCAGCAGGTTTCCGGCGTGCATCGAAGGCGGTCCCGTCCTACAGGCGGGAGCATGACCGACTCTCAGTCAGCGGCGCCTGGTGCGGTCTGCCGCTAATGAACGACCTGTAAGCTCCTAATCCAACAAAGCCAGCTTTATTTTTAAACATGGCCTCATCCGGGAGATCATTTCGGGGGATGTAATTCGCCGTTCAGCCAACCGGCCGAAGCCGACTTCATGGGATCGGGCATAACCACAGCCTCGATGAAATTGCATTTCCCGCACTCGAAGTAACGCTTTTCCCCCCGATCCCGGCGGGGCAAGACCCGGGCGAGCATCATGCGCGTGCCGCATCTTTTACAGAGCGGTCGCTCGATCGGCGTTAAGAACGAAGAAAGCATAATACCCTGCTCTGATCAGGCGAGAGTATTACCGTACCCACAGTCACCGACAGAAGCCGCGCGCGGAGCGGTGATCCTTCAATCTAGAAACAGCAAGCGTGATTTGTCGGTTCGCTGCCGGACTTAGTTAAACAAAAGCGTTGCGAAAATGCAGCGGAAACAAATTCGCTGGTTTCCCGCGCCTATCAAACCTTTGCCGTGGAAATTGCACTTGTTCCCTTTGGTTCTGCGCGATTTTGAGTTGAGCCCGCAGCAGCCCGTCGATCAGATTCGATCCAAAGCATGCCGCCGACTGCGACCCCTGCCTTGCCGCTGCGGTTGCGGAGCAGCTATCGCTCAGCAAGTTTTTCAGCGATATCGATGACCATGCGGCGCAAAGCCGGATTTTCGATTTTCAACATGGCTTCGACAAGGGCGACACCTTCCTTCGCACTCATGAATTTGGCGAACGGCGTGCCCGCGCCGATCCCGCCGCCATTAATGCCGTCAAAAAAATTCACGACATCGCATTCGAGTACTTCCGCGATCTTAAGCAGCCGTCCGGCGCCGATTCGATCGGCGCCGGTTTCATAATCCTGAACCTGCTGGAACGTGACGCCGAGAGCCTCGCCCAGAACGTTCTGGCTGATATTGGCGTGAATGCGGTTCGACCGCACCCGCTCCCCGATCAAGGCGTCGATATCGGCCGTGTCATGTTTCTCGCTCATGTTGCTCCTACCTCGGCGATTTTTTCGTGGTCGATTTGGCAATGCGCTCGACCAGTGCGCTAAGATGGCGCCGGGTCGAACGATCGGTAATTTCGGCATAGGCGGTGAGCAATTTGACCACCGTCGGGTCTGTAATGAATTTGAGCGGACTGGCGCCTGCCGTCACCTTGCCGGCCGGCGCAGCCGAATCCTCGTTGAAGAAAGCGCTGACCGGGATGTTCAGTATCTCGGCGATCCGGGGAAGCCTCCCCGCGCCTACCCGGTTTTTGCCTTTTTCGTATTTCTGCACCTGCTGAAATGATACTCCCAGTTGCTTTGCGAGCTCGGTCTGGGACATGCCCGCCATCAACCGATGCGCGCGAATGGATTGACCGACTTGGTTGTCTGCAGCATTGGGCCGCCATTTCTTCGTGTCAGCGCCTCGAGGTTTTCCGAACCCATCCGTCTGTTTGTTCATTGGAAGAGATTGCACGACCTGCGGCAGAGCTTGTGGATGTGGTGCAATCTTAGATCACCGCCTTCTCCAGTTGTTCTGCTGTTTTTTAGATAGTGCGGTGGACCCTGCTCATCCAAGATCGCGCGCGCAGGTTAAAGTTATCCGCGATTTTGCGGGATAATTCCGCACGCTGGCGTTGTACCGCTGGTTCATCATCGAGGCGATTGCCGCTGGCCAGTTCAACGCTGGTGTAGAACGGCAGTACGTTTTGCCGCCTTCCGGATACCGAACCCGTCCGATTTACTCTTCCCTACTTGACGCGGTGAGGAGGCCAGAGTTGGAACATAACGTGCGGACCGTCGCTGCGACACACAATCAAATCCGCGCTCAGGTGGTGACAACGCAGGAGCAGTTGCTTCACGCATACGCGATCCGCGCCATCTGTTTCATGGAAGAGCACGGCGTTCCCGCGCAGCATGAATTCGATGGTAACGACTACCAGGCAACTCATGTCATTGTCTATTCGAACGACGAACCGATTGGTACCCTGCGTATTAGGTGGTTCAAGGATTTCGCTAAGTTTGAGCGCACCTCTTTTCGCAAGGCGTATCGCAACATCCATACTTTGAAGGCGGTTGCGGATTTTTCATTCGATCACGTGGCGCGTAAAGGATACGACCGAGTTATTACTCACGCGCAGCCAAAATATGCACGGCTGTGGCGGATGATCCTCGGCTTCAGAAACGTGGAAGGAAAGAAGCCGATCTACTTTGACGGCCACGCCGAACCTTACATCGAGTTGGTCAAGGAACTGACCCTTCCAGCCAACGCGATCTCGGTTTGCACCGATTCAGCCGTCCTATTTCGAGTTGAGGGATCTTGGGATGCGCCCTCAAGCTACGAAGCTGTCGCGTAGAAAGATCGGCCAAGTAATTCTTGGAGCGATCGTTGACCAGAAAATTGAAAGCGAGCATAACTTTGGACTTTTACCGATCGCATCTCAAGCAAGTGGTCGCCATCCATCAGGTGATGTTTCAGAAACTGCTGTTTGAAGAGGAAGCGGCGGTCGGTCTGGATTTAGCCGAATTGTTCGACGATGTCGGCAAAACATACCTACAAATCGCAGAACATATCAGCCAGAATTGTTTCCATCATTCCCTTCAAGATTGAACATCTTCCTGAAACCAGCATCGTATTTGCTGGGCGGGTTCGCTAGTTTGAATTCGTCGTTAAACCAAGGGTTATCGCTACCGAAAATTTCGCTAAGCCAGTCAAAGACCAGCCGAACCGGACGAGCATTCAGACGCTCAGTGAGCGCAATCAGATAAAGAGGAACCGAAACCCTCAGGTCGATTTGCAGCGGGACGGCGCATGGCTCTACCAAAGCATAAGTGCCAAGCATCCCAATTCCGAGTCCTGTCTTCACCATCATTCCATATGCAAAGCTGTTGTCGCAGTGATGTACAATGCGCCCACGCGCTACGGCATGCTGCCAACCATCCCACAGACCGGTCCTCGCAAGATAGTACTCAGATTGAATGAAAAAATGCTGTTCCAGATTGTTGCGCGTCGGCAAACCGTGATTTCGAATATAGTCTTTTGCAACCACGGGCACGAAATGGAGTTGGCCCAAGCGCTTAAATTGGATGCCGGATGATTTGCTCGGAATGATGCTGATCATCATATCTGTTTGATTTTCGTGCAAGTTCATCATGTTAAGCGGGCTTTTCAGATGCAGTTGGATTTTGGGATATTGCAAGGAGAACCCAACCAGCGCCGGAGCGGCAAACAGCGCGTTCAGTCCATCCGTGATGCTGACGCGCACGGTGCCTTCTGCTTCAAGGGTTTCGGCCTTCAAATCGCTGGTGATGGAATGGAGGGTGTGATCGAGTCGCGACAGGGCGCGGGCGAGCGCTTCGCCTTTTTTGGTGAGCTTGACGCCGCGCGGAGTGGAGATGAAGAGCTGTGAACCCACCACGTCCTGAAGACGCTTGACTTGCCGGCTTACGGTCGGCTGGCTGGTGTTGGTCATCTCCGCCGCCCGGTTGAACGACTTGGTCTTGGCCACGGCAAGAAAGACGCGAAGTTCGCCCCAGAACTGTCCGCTCAGGAGGGCCTCTTCATCGAGCGGGCTCTTGTTGAACGAGTCCTGTTCCTCGTCGAACGGAAGCATGGCGTTCCTCAGAGTAGATGCGGCGATCTCCGTACAGCTTATCCGTGCCGTCGGCCAGGAGTCCACTCATTACGATGGCTCGATATTACGCCTCCCAAACCTTGCTTCGGATGCGAGCGCTACGAGCCAAGCTCATTTAACCGTTTGTCAATGTTTCTGCTCAACGCTTGCTCGCCCGGGAGGCGTTAAGCCGTGACGGACAGGCCTGAACCAAAAAACTTGGGCGGCAGCTTTTTCGCTTTCCCGCAACCGCGGGCCGGACGGATCCGCCTGGCGCACTGGCCGCCACCGTTCCGCAGCGGGCGGACTCAGCCGAAAATCATCCACCACGACGCCAGCGAAAAGCCGAAATTGGCCAAGCCCCGCGGCTGGCGTCTCACCCGCGCGCTGTTCTCGGAATTTTCCGACGATTAGGTTTTGGCGGACTTGTCGCGCATCTTCATGTCGCGGTACCGCGCCGCCCAGCCGGCGCGGGTCGTCTGCGTGCTGCGCTCCAGCGCAAGCGCATCGTCGGGGACGTCGCGGGTAACGACCGATCCCGAACCGACATAGGCGCCGCTGCCGATTTTCACCGGCGCCACCAGCGAGGTATTGGAACCGACGAAGGCGCCGGCGCCGATGCTGGTCTTGTGTTTGTTGAAGCCGTCATAGTTGCAGGTGATGGTTCCGGCGCCGATATTGGCGCCCGCGCCGATATGGCTATCGCCGATATAGCTGAGGTGATTGACCTTGACTCCGGCTTCGAGGACCGCGGCCTTGGTCTCGACGAAATTGCCGATCCGCGCGCCCTCCCCCAGCGCCGTTCCCGGCCGCAGCCGGGCGTAGGGACCGACCGAGGCGTTCCTGCCGATGCTGGCCTGAACGATATGGGAAAACGCGTGGATCACCGCGCCATCGGCGATGCTGACGCCGGGGCCGATCACCACGAACGGCTCGATGGTCACGTTGGCACCGAACGTCGTATCGGCGGCGAGATAGACCGTATCCGGCGCAATCATGGTCACGCCGGCATCGAGCGCCGCCTGGCGCAGCCGCGCCTGCATCACCGCTTCGGCCTCGGCGAGCTGGGATTTGGTGTTGATGCCGCGCACTTCGTCCTCGCTGGTTTCGATCACGGCGGCCTGTAATCCCATGTCGCGGACGATGGCAACCGCGTCGGGGAGATAATACTCGCCCTTGCTGTTGGCATGGCCGATTTTTTCCAGAATTTGCAGCGCGCGGTGGCCGTCGAACGCCATCACGCCGGCGTTGCAAAGGGTGATCTTTCGCTCTTCGGCGCTGGCGTCGGCCTGCTCGCGGATCGCGACCAGGCGGCCGCCCTCAACCAGCAACCGGCCATAGCCGGTGGGATTGGCGGCGCGAAAGCCGAGCACCGTCAATGCCGCACCGTCCTGCAACGGCGCCCGCATCCGTTGCAATGTGGCGGCGGAAATCAGCGGCGTGTCGCCGAACACCACCAACAGATCGTCCGCGCCGCGCGCGATGGCTTCCCTGGCTGCAAGGACCGCATGTGCGGTGCCGAGCCGCTCGCGCTGCACGAACGTTGATGTACCCGGGCGCGCGCGTCTGGCTTCGTCCGCCACGGCCTGATGGTCCGGTCCGATGACAACCGCGAGCGCCGCTCCGGGGCCATCGGGCGCAGCGCGAAGCACATGGGCCAGCAGCGATTGACCGGCCACCGGATGCAGAACTTTCGGGGTTGAAGACCGCATGCGCGTGCCCTCGCCGGCCGCGAGTACGATGGTGAGGCTGGTTCTGCCCGTCATTCGATTCCTCAGACCTTTACCGTCATTCCGGGGTGCTCGCACAAGCGAGCGAACCCGGAATCCGGAAGTGAGGTAGGTCCGGATTACGGGTTCACGCTGGCGGCACCCCGGAATGACAATGAGCGCGAGGCGCGCCGCCGCCGTCATAAGTGTTTTCAACCGGAGAGGAAACCGATTCGCCAGCGGAAAAGCGCCGGACTTTAAGCTCCAACCTTGTTTCCTGATATTGTTCGAGGGGTGATTCGCGGGGGCTCGGGAGGGCCGCAGACGTCGCATGACTGAAAAACCCGATCATTTGACCGATGGCTTCGACACCGACAATTCCGGCGGCTGGCTGACGGGGTTTTTGGCCGAGGAAGACGATCTGGACCGGCGCTCGCTCTGGCGATTGGGGTCGTGGGGTGTCGGATCGGTTGCAGCCGTGGTCGTCGCGGTGCTGGCCAGTCAGTCATCGATCGGATTGCAGCGCGACCAGATCGTATCCGCCGATTTGACGCGGCAGTCGCAGCAGATCCAGTCGGTCGCTAGGGAAAGCCAGAACGAGGCCCGCCGGCTGGCGTCGGCAATCGACACCCTGAGCGGCGATCGCGACCGGTTGTACTCGCGTGTCACCGTGCTGGAGCAGGGCTTGGACAGCGTGACGGGCTCGATCGCTCGCCAGAATTCCGGCGCCGGATCGCTACAAGCCGGCATGGCCTCGTCAAGCCCAACGGAACCGCCGTCCGCTTCGCAAAATCCCGCTCCGGTCGCCGCCCCTCCGGCCACGACGGTTGCATCCCTCACTGACAAACCGCGCGACGTTGCCGCGCGCCAGCCCGACTCCGTTCCGCCGGCCATTTCAGCCCCGGCGGCGGAGAGCAAGCCCGCCAACGCGCCCGCCGCGGCGCCGGCAACGCCGCTGATGACCTCCAGGTCGATGATGGCGCCGCCGGACCCTGCCGCCGCAAAGCTAACCGAACACCCCCCGGGGATTACTACCGCCGACCCTATACCGGAGGCCCTGGCCGCTGCGCCCGCGGTTCCCGACCCGGTTACCGCGAAAGCGCCGTCCGAAATCGCTGCCCAGCATACCGAATTCGGGGTCGACCTGGGTGGCGCCAACTCGATCGACGGCCTGCGGGTGCTGTGGCGGGGCCTGCTCAAATCAAATGCCGCAGTCATCACCTCGCTGCGGCCGATCATCGTCCTGCAGGAACGCAATAACGGACTTGGCATGCAGTTGAGGCTGGTCGCGGGGCCGTTGAGCAATGCGGCTGCGGCTGCGAAAATTTGCGCTACCTTGATCGAAAGTCAGCATTCCTGCGAGACATCCGTGTTCGATGGTCAACGCCTTGCCATGAAGAGCGGTGATCCGGCTCCGCGGGCGCGGCCGGCGCGCAAACGGGCGGGCGCAAAGCGCGGGGGCGCCGAGGAGCCGCCAAAGCCCAAAGCTGCGGCCGCATCGTCGCTGTTCGGCGCGCGATAATGGCTGGAGTCGTCTGATCTGAGATAGTTAGAGCAGGCAGTTCAGGTGATGAAGGAAGCTTTTCAGCAGCGATAACGTGCTTGTCCCGCCGCGTCATCCCAACCATATTCGCGACATGAAAAAAGATCCGTTCCGGCTGACCCCGTATCAGGTGCAGTGGCTGCTGATCGTCGGTTTCCTGACAGTCGGTTACGCCCTTTATTTACGCTACCTGGCGGTCGAGTTTTCGACCGTGGCGCTGGCGTGCGATGCCGGCCTGCAGACCTTGCTCTGCAAGACCCGGCTTCTGGTCACCTACCTGTTTCGCAATTCCGTGTTCGGAATCGTCGCGCTTATCATCGCGACGCTGCATGTGATCCGGCCCTCGATCGTGCTGCTGACCGGCGGCCTGATCGCCGCCGGATTCGGCATCGTGCTTTACAATATCGGCCTGTCCGGCGTCGCAATCGGGCTGCTTATTTTGGGCTTTGCGCGCCCCGCGCCTGCCACAGCGTGACGCCGAGCAGGATATACAGCGCGCAAGTCCACAGCGACTGCCAGTTCTCGGGCCCCTCGTTGAAAAGCGTGTAAACCGCCGTTCCTGCAAACAATCCTGCGAACACCGCTTCGGTGATCGGGCGCTTGCCGCTTTGCGGACGGTTAAGAAGCATCAGCATCCAGAACGGCACCACCGCCATGGTGAGCGCGGCGAACGGAAAATCGCGGTAACGCGGGTCGAACGCGAAGCCGAGCGCGGTTTCTGCCGCGATCACGGCTGTCACGATCAAGGTCAGGCCCAATGCCATCGTCAGGGCCGATCGGGTCCTTCCCTCGCGCGGGCCTATCAGTTCGAGAAAGGTCGGCAGCGCACGCCCGGACATCAAGGCATTGGCCGACAGCAGCGGTGCGGCCATTCCCGCAGCCAGCAGCAAGCCCCAGCCCAGCCAGCCGCCGAACCCATAGCTTTCGTAGAACATTTTATCGCCGGCCACCCCCAGCAGGATGCCGCTCGCGGTCGCCGACGCCGCGACCGCGACCCAGGACAGCAATCGCGGCGTCCATGGCCGGCGCCTCAAAGTCAGTGACGCAGCGCCGAACACCAGCATGCTCAACGCCATTCCGGATCCCATCTGCAGCTTCCAGAACGGGTAGTTGCTGATGGGTTCGCCTGGCGGATATTTCAGCGCGCGCTGCGCCGAATCGATCAGACCCCAGTAACCGCCCACGGTACCCTCGAGCTGGCGCTTCCACGGCTGGTCATAGGCTTCGATCAGATTGACCCTGAAATTCTCACGCTTCGCCAGATCGAGAATTTCCGAAACGACGCGCGCCTGATTGGTGCGCGACGGCAGCGCCGCCTCACGCATACGCCCGGCACTCGGCCATCCGGTTTCCCCGATCAGGATTTCCTTGCCGGGAAACGCAACCGCCATGCGCTTGCGGATGGCGTCGACGTGAGCCGCCGCGTATTTCGCCCGGATCGGAAAGTCCTCCCAATACGGCAGGATATGGATCGTGACGAAATCGACCGCCTCGTAGATTTCACGGTTGCGCAGCCAGTACTCCCAGACGTCGGCGTAAGTCACGGGAACCGTGACTTGCGCCTTGACCGAGCGGATGACGGCGGCGAGATCGGAGGTGGTCATTTCACCGCGCAGCAGCACCTCGTTACCGACAACCAGCGAAGTGATCACCCCGGGGTATTCCTTGCTCAAGGCAACTGCCGTGGAAACCTGGGCAAGATTCTTGAGCCGGTTGCTGCCGAGCCAGATACCCTGGATCACCTTGAGGCCGACCTTGTCGGCCAGCTCCGGAACCCGATCCAGACCATTTTCAAGCGAATAGGTTCTGACGCAACTGGATATTCTGGCAAGCTGCGCCAGATCCTCGGCGATCTGTTCGGGCGGAATTTGCGTCGTCGCAAGCAGCGGCGTCTGGGCGTCGCGGAACGGCGCGTAGGAAACGCAAAGCAGCTTGGCTGCGGGATCGATCGGCGCGCGCGCCAGCGTGACCGGCGTGGCCAACCACCACCACGCCGCGGCAATCGCGCTGAGAGATAGCAGAAGAAGCGCCAGCGGCGTGCGAAAGGAAATCGGTTCCGTCCTCTTGAGAGAGCTCGTCGATTACCCGGTCGCCGCTCGTCTGCCAAGGGCGGCTTTCTGACGACCACCGTCTTCCGGCCGCGGCCGCTTTACCACGACGCGATAAAGTTACGGCTTTGCTGGACAAAATGCAAAATGTCCGCCATGGGATTCGGAAGTGTCCCCGCCGCAATGGGGACCCATTTGAACGGCATCAACGGCCGTGCCAGAATGTGCCGCGAGCAGGCAGCAAATCGGGGATTTTATGCGTCAGCGGGTGTTCGAATTCCAGAATGCGGTGACGCGCCGCCTCGCCGCATCCGGTTTCGCATTGCTGATCGGTTTTGGCAGCGCCTTCGCCCAAAGCGGCGACCTGCGCACGCAGGATCAGTCCGGCAAGCCCGCGGCGGCAAATCCCGCGGCTCCCGCCGATGCGGCCAGAGACAGTCAGCGCAAGACCGACGAGTTCGTCGAGGCTTCGCAGGCCATCAACGGCCCCGCGGGGAATCCGGAATGCGTCTGGCTCGGCCGCCGCGTCGTGGTCCTGATGTGGCGCGACGATTTGGACACCGCGTTCCGTCATCTCGATCTTTATGACCGCTTTGGCTGCCCGGGCGGCCACGTCCAGGCCACGTTCCGCTGCCTGGTTCGCTTCGGCGCCATCGATCCCAAGGCTACCGATCCCAAGGCTCCGGAAAGTCTGAGCGGACGCGTTCACGCCTGCTGGATCAATCCTGGCGCCCAGCCGCAGGCCGCCACGGCCGCGCAATCCACCGCACCCTCGACCGCCGGCACCGCCGCAGCGAGTCCGGTTGCCGCGCCTGCCGCGGCTTCGACGCCCGCGGCCGCGGCTCCCGCCGCTTCGGCAAAATAATCCCGTCCGCCGGCGGCAGGGGTCTGGAAACTCTTCTGGTTTCAAACTGCCGCCCTCAAAACGCCATGGCGTCATATGAGTTGTTAAATCACGCGGCGGAGTTATGCTGATCTGCCAGCGTATTGGTCGGGCCTCGGGGACGGGTCCGCTACTGTCCTGCTCGCCCCTATGGTCTTGTCGCGATGCGCGCCGTCGTCGCCGTTCTGGTGTTTGTAACCGCCGCTCATGCGGGACTCTGGGGTGTACTCCGGGAGAAACAGCCGGCCCCCGATTTCAGGGGTATCCTGCCTAGCGTCTCCTACGCGCCGTTCGACGGTACGGGTCATCCCGACGTCGACAATATCCCCAACGCCGACAAAATCCGCGCCGACATGAAAACGCTGGCGCCGCTGACGCGCGCGGTCCGGCTTTATTCGTCGACCGGCGGCGTCGAACTGGTGCCGCCAATCGCCAATGAGGCCGGCCTGAAGGTCACCGTGGGGGCGTGGATCGACAAGAATGTCGACCGCAACGAACGCGAGATGCTTTCGGCGATCGACCTTGCCAAGCGTAACGGCAACGTCAACGGCATCGTGGTGGGCAACGAGACGATCTACCGTGGCGAGCAGAAGATCGACGATCTGATCAAGCTCATTCAGCGCGTCAAGGGATCGGTCAACGTACCTGTAACGACAGGCGAAATCTGGAACATCTGGATCGAACATCCAGAGCTTGCGTCGTCCGTCGACTTTATCGCCGCGCACATCCTGCCCTATTGGGAGGGCTTTTCGGAAAAGCAGGCGGTGGACCAGGCGCTGATCATCTATCAGAAACTGCGCGATGCTTTTCCGGGCAAGCGCATCGTGATTGCGGAATTCGGCTGGCCCAGCGCTGGCTATAATCTGAAAAACGGAACCCCGGGGCCGTTCGAACAGGCGCTGACGCTGCGAACCTTCGTCAGCCGCGCCGAAGCTATCGGCATGGAATACAACATCGTCGAGGCGATCGATCAGCCGTGGAAATTCTTCGAGGGCGGCGTCGGTCCCTATTGGGGCATCCTGAACGCCGCGCGCGAGCCCAAATTTGCGTGGACCGGCCCGGTCGAGGACCCGGCTTACTGGAAACTCGCCGGTATCGCGCTTCTGGTCGGCGTCCTGATGTCGCTGCCGATTCTCCGGCTGGTCCGTCCTACGGTCATGCAGGCGTTGGTGCTATCGGCGGCGGCCAATGGCGTCGGGGCATGGGTTGCGACCGTGTTCGCCTACTGGACCGGGCATTATTTTGTGTTCGGATCAGCGCTCGCATTGACCCTTGGTTTGATCCTGCTGGTGCCGCTGGTGCTGATCGCCATGGCCCGGATTGAGGAGATTGCCGCCATCGCCTTTGGCCGAAGCCCGCGCCGGCTGCTGGTCAAGGGGCTGGCGATGGTGCCGATGGCTGCTTCGGATTGCAGCGGAACGCTGCCCAAGGTTTCGATCCACGTTCCCGCTTATTTCGAGCCGCCGGATATGCTCAAGCAGACGCTCGATGCCGTCTCGCGGCTGGATTATCCGAATTTCGAATGCGTGGTGATCATCAACAATACGCCCGATCCGGAGTTCTGGCAGCCGATTCAGGACCACTGCCGCACGCTCGGCGAGCGTTTCAAGTTCATCAATGCCGAGAAGGTCGACGGTTTCAAAGCCGGCGCCCTGCGGATCGCCATGGACCGCACCGCGGCCGATGCCGAGATCATCGGCATTATCGACGCCGACTATGTGGTGCAGCCGGACTGGCTGAAGGAACTGGTGCCGGCGTTCGCCGATCCGCGGGTCGGTCTGGTGCAGGCGCCGCAGGACCATCGCGACGGCGACCGATCTTTGATGCATTACATCATGAACGGCGAATATGCCGGCTTCTTCGATATCGGCATGGTCCAGCGCAACGAGACCAATTCCATCATCGTTCACGGCACGATGTGCCTGATCCGACGCGCCGCCATGGACATGGCCGGCGGCTGGGCCGGCGATACCATCTGCGAAGATACCGACCTCGGCCTTGCGATCATCGAGCATGGATGGCTGACGCATTACACCAACGACCGCTACGGCTACGGCCTGCTGCCCGACACCTACGAGGCGTTCAAGAAGCAGCGCCACCGCTGGGCCTATGGCGGTTTCCAGATCGTCAAAAAGCACTGGCGCCGCTTCCTGCCCGGCGCGAGCCGGTTGTCGCCGGATCAGAAGCGGGAATTCGCGCTGGGATGGCTGAACTGGCTCGGCGCCGAAAGCCTCGGCGTTCTCGTCGCCATCCTGAACCTGATCTGGGTGCCGATCGTCGCCTTCGCCGACATTGCGATCCCTGACAAGATCCTGACCCTGCCGATCATCGCCGCCTTCCTGGTTTCGCTGATCCATTTTGTGGCGCTGTACCGGCTCCGCGTTCCTGTAAAGACGGGCCAGATGCTCGGCGCGATGGTCGCCGCGATGTCGGTGCAATGGACGGTGTCGCGGGCGGTGGCCCAGGGTCTCATCACCGAACATCTGGCCTTTGCGCGCACGTCCAAAGGCGGCTTCTCGATCATGTCGGTCGAATTCCAGGCGTTCTGGGAAGCGGTAATCGGCGTGCTGCTGCTGGTCGGCGCCGCCGTTCTGATCGTCACCAACAGTTTCAAGGAAGTCCGCGAGATCTACGTCTTCGCGGCCGTGCTGGTGCTGGAAAGCCTGCCGTTCCTGTCGGCGGTCGCAATCGCGATCCTGGAAAACTCCCGAATCAACGCGTTTTCGTTCTGGCGCAACACCGGCGTGCGGACCGCCGAACTGATCGGGCTGCGTCCGGTGACGATGCCGACCGCGATCGGGACGTCGCAGCCGGTGGCATCGGAAATCCATCGGGAAGCCGGCTAGGCGGACCGACCGCCGGGGATCGATCAGAAGCCTCGCTAATGAACTGTAAATGCGTCCAAATCCTGCTTTCCACCGCGGTGCAGACAAGCCGCCGGGCTATTGACCCGCAAGAGCCCTCCCCCTACACAGCGCGGCAAGTGAGCGCGTAGCTCAGGCGGTAGAGCACGTGACTTTTAATCATGGGGTCGAGGGTTCGAGTCCCTCCGCGCTCACCAATTAATCGAGGCATTTCAATATTTTGCAAGAGCCGCTCATCCGCGCCTTTTGATCCTCTTGTTGCTGCACACACCAAGAGCGTCGGCGCCGTCGCTCCGCCATTCATCGCCGTCGTCCAGCCTCCAGAGTAGCCTCCGCCTCGTTGCAGAGGCCGCCCATGCGTCCGGGTCTTCGGAACCATGAACGCACAAAAAAGCCCCGGACACTCCGGGGCTTTCGTTGGCTAAGTTCTAAATTGATCAGTAGCGCGCAACGACGGGGCCAGCCCAGCCGAAGCGATAGTTCAGGCCAACCTTGAACGTATGCTCGTCATCGCGGAAGCTTCCGAACGGGGCCAGCGCGACTGGCGTGACGAAAGTGCTGCGATCAAAGTTATAATACATGTACTCTGCCTTGGCTGACCAATTCGGAGTGAACATGTATTCTATACCGCCGCCGACGGTGTAACCGTCGCGGTGCCTGCGATCGAAGTTGAAAGCGACGGGCGCCCCTGCCAGAGACACTTGATCGCGGGAATCGGAATAGGCATAACCGCCCTTGGCGTAAACGAGAGCCGGACCCCAGGCGTAGCCTACCCGGCCGGTGACCGAAGCAAGTGCGCGCTGGTTGTGGAAATAACTGAAGCCGCCGGGAAACACAAAAGCATTGTTGTTGTTGCGGTCGAGCCAGCTGTACTGACCTTCCACGCCAACTACAAAACTCGTGTTTGCAAATTGATAGTCGCCACCAACTTGAACACCGCCCAGGAACCGACCATCGTTGTCGTTGCCGCCGGTAACGGTCGCTCCGAAATTATTGTTGTTGTCACTGAACGCGCCGCCAATGTGGCCGCCGATGTAGAAGCCGGTCCAGTTATAGATCGGCGAAGGCGCCATCATCGGTGCCTTAGCGTACGGGCGCGCTGCCATATCGGCAGCAACCACGGGCCCTGATAGCGATAGCGCCAATAGCCCGACGGTACTAAGAAGAACCTTTTTCATCGCTTACTCCCACGGAAGAGCATTTCACAATTGAAATTGCTTGAGACAATGTATCGCGATCGGCGGCATAATCCTGTGACTAATTAACCGCAGTACGGATAATACTTGTCGATGCTCAGTGTATAAAATTGCTCACTTATTCTGGGGACAATAGGAGAACTGCCGCCCTTGCCGAAGTTCGCCAGCAAGAAAGCAGCCGCGCAAGACCATTGGTTCCGATCCCGGCTTGCGCTAGGATGATCCATGGGTATATCGCGGTCTCCCCATGAAATGGTGGCCCATTCAAGCGCTGCTCGCCGGGCCGGAGCGAGTACATGAACGGGGTACCTCTGGAACTTCCGGTTTTTTCCTTGCGACTTTTGCCGGCACGGGTGGGGCGAGGCCTCGTGGAGGTGCCACATGTACCGACCGCCTGCTTTTCGAGAAGATCGCATTGACGTGATGCATGCGTTGATTCGAAATCATCCGCTCGCAACGCTTGTCACGGCGGCGGGTGGTCTGGACGCCAACCTTGTGCCCTTCACGATCGCGTCTGATCGCGGCGACAAAGGGGTGCTGCGCGCTCATATGGCAAAGGGCAACGATCAGCTCGGCATGTTGCGCCGAGGACAGGAAGCGATGGTGATCTTCCAGGGACCGGAACATTACATCACGCCGTCCTGGTACGCTTCCAAGGCGGAGCATGGCGAAGTCCTGCCGACGTGGAATTACGTGGTCGTGCTGGTGTGGGGTACGCCTCAGGTCATCGACGATTTCGAATGGCTTCGCGTCCAGACCGACGAGCTCACGAAAAAGCAGGAGCGGACGCGCGCGGAGCCCTGGAACGTGACCGATGCGCCGGAGACGTTCGTCACTTCGCAACTCCGAGGCATCGTCGGCCTCGAAATTCCGATCAGCCGGATCGAAGGCAAGTGGAAGGTGAGCCAGAACCGTTCTGAACACGACCGCCGGACGGTGGTCAGCGGCCTGCGGGCTGAAGGCCGATCGGCAGCCATGGCCGAGATCGTGGCCGAACGGCTTCGCCAGTAGAGCCGCTTATCGGCGGATCAGCACGACGCCGCCGACCAACAGAGCAACGCCGATCACGCGCGGAAGATCGATTGGCCGCCGTGGTATGCCGAGCCATCCGTAATGATCGAACGCCAATGCAGCCATCATCTGGCCGGCGACCAGGAGCGCGATGAAGGCTGCGCCGCCGAGCTTCGGAACGAGAACGATCGCAAGTCCGATGAAGATTGCGCCGAACAGCCCTCCGCTCCAGGCCCACCACCGCACGCCTGCAATGACCGCACCGGAGGGGATAGGGTCACGCAGACCGGCCACGAGGAATAGCATGCAGACAATGCCGAGCGCATAACTGACAAGGCCGGACCAGGCAGCCGAGCCAAGGTCGGCGCGAAGGTTCGTGTTCAAGACTTGCTGGATGAGAACGCTTACCCCGGCACCTACTGCCAAAACGGCGGAAACCACGAAATTTCGCATGGGAATGCTCGACGGTTCGAGTTCAGCTCTCACTATCCGGGCCGGATTTGCCGCGTCAGGTGCGGAAGTGGCAGCCGTGATAAGGATATTGATCCCGACCTTATATGCTTCTGTCGAAGCTTGCGCGGCCGGTTCGCCGAGCGGGCTCCGGCCGCTGTCGGACGAGCGCCAATAAAGGCTGTCCTTCCTGCCGGGGGGGGGGCTGAGGGTGCGTGCATGCGATGCTGCTGCGCATCCAGGCCTTGCTGCATCCCGTCAAGACGCTGGCGCTGAGCGGGCACTGAACGCATTTCGACCGCCGTGATCAACAACATCGTCAGGCGGCGCCGGTAGATCACCTCCGCGCCCCGAGGCCCCTCGCCTCTTGGTCGGCGAGTATGGCTTCGGCCGCCGTGGCGTTGCCCGCTTCGTCACGTCCACCGCATCGGTCGCCACAAACCGGCTCATGCACACGCAACAGTTAGAAACGATGTACAACGGGGAATTGCAAGGGAGATACTGATAAAACATTGATTTATTGAGATAATTACTGCTTTTATCGGAAATGCAAACCGGCCGTGGGGGGTCGGCATCCGGCCTGGACACGGATTCGATGAAGCCACATTGCTTGATGGTCATTGATTTCTAATACAAAAAGTTGCCGAATAAGCTGTAAGGAACGCAAGGTAGAACGGCGCCGAATCTTTTGCCCTTGCTGATCCCATAAGGGGGATTCTGGAGATGGCAGCATTCCAACGACGTCATTTCCAAGCGGCATTGGACGCCATCGAGCAATTCAATCGCGCTGACACTGAAGTAGCTCTTCGGCACCAGTTTGCTCAAGCTATCGCATCTTTTGGCTATCAGCATTTATGCTGCGTATCTGCTCCAACCGTTCATCGGCAATCCTTTGAGCAGAAAGCGCTATTGGTCAGCTGGCCGCAGGGTTGGCTTGAGCAATATCGAAAATCGAATTTTAACGCTCATGACCCTGTGGCTGCTTTTGCCCGGATACAGACCAAAGCCTTTAAATGGCTGGAGGCTCCAATTCCGGCGCATGATCAACTTGCAAAATCAGTAATGATCATCTCCTCCAGCGACTATCGTATGCGGTGCGGGTTCTGCGTTCCTATTCACGGTCTGGACGGATTTCATGCTGCAATTTCGTTGGCCGGATTTGACGTCGAGGACGGGATGGAGGTGAATGCCACTCTAGAATTGATAGGAATTTACGCATTCAATCGTCTGGCAAACCTCAAATCTACACGCAGGGAACGCGGAATACTGACGGAACGCGAGCGGGAGGTGCTTCGGTGGACAGCTGCCGGTAAAACGGCCTGGGATACCGGCAGTATTCTCAAAATAGCCGAAGATACCGTAAACAAGCACATCGCCTCTGCGATGCGCAAGCTCGACGCCCATACCCGGGCGCAAGTCGTGGCTGAATCCATCCGCCGCGGCGAAATTATACCCTGATTGTCAATTCCGCTTTCAAGGAATCGTCAAGATAATTTCGATGACGAATGCTTCGCATCGTCGAGTGCGTCTACAATTGATGGCGAACCTCAATTTAGCGCGGCGCGTCGACATTACTGATTTGGGGTCGAATGATGTCGGAAAAATCAAAGCCATCGCAAAAGGAGAGCTTGCGGTCAGATGTGCTTGTTGAGCAGGGCCTTCGGTTGACAAGTACGTTTCGCAAGCTTCAGGATACGCATGATCGACTGCGAGTGATTACCTTGGCCGAGCGATTACTCGCCGAGCAGAAAGGAGATTAGGCAACTGACAGCCTACTGTCCGGTCAACATTGGCGGCATTCGCGTTCAATGCAGAAGATGTCTCGCTCCGGACCGCTGGAACCGCCTCTTTTTTCGAGAGATCGGCCGCGAGTCGAATACCTTCGTTCAGCAGCGCCATTTTGAGAAGATATGTAGTTGTACTGGACCGACATGACTCAGCCAGTCTAATCGCGCGCATGAGGACCATTGCCAAGTCCTCGTCCTTTCCGCCTTCAACTACTTTTAGATCGGGCATGGCTCACCTCACGCTATCTGACGTTCCATGATCGTGCTTTCCAAGACGGATGTATGGATGTTGACCGCCTTGCGGACACGGGAGAAACAATCTTCACTGACGTGGAAAAGAACGGCAATTACTGTCTCGCCGTCTATCGTTTGGGGAAGTCCAAGCGGCTCGATATCAAAGCCAAAACTTTGGAGGACAGGGATTCGCAACGTGTTGATGACCGAGGTATAACCCATCAAGCCTTCTGCGAGGCCATGCTCTTGAATGGCGAGTAAGAGCTCAAAATAGTGCGAGCTTCGACGTTCTGTTTTGCGCATTGCGAAACGCGTTAATTCCAGCAAATCTCTTCGTTGAATAATATGGCGATCGACTAAATTTGGAAATTGTTCAGAAAGCATGTGAGGCAGAATCGTCGGATACAACCGAAACCCCCCTGCGACATTGTCTGACTGATCGACAGCAATGACATATGAGGTAAATTCGTCGTCATAAGGATCTTTTTCGTAGATGCCGTCGACTTCAAATTCGTTCCAGCCGCGGCCTTTCACAAATATCTCGTGCCGCAACCGGAACTGACGATCCAGTAGTTTCGCAAATCGGCTCTTGTTGCCGCTATGAACCACTCGGATCATCAAAAACTCCCCCCGCCTCTTGCGAGAGAGTTTTTAACTTCGTTAAAGCATCAGGCCATTACGTGGGCATGTTATTGACACTTAGAGCTCGATCTCACCGCGTCTTATACATTCGGCGACTGCTTGTGCCCGGGTGTGTACGTTCAGCTTCTGCATCGCTGTGGAGGCCATTTTATTCACAGTATCCTCGGAAATCTTCAGAATTGCGCTCGTAGCCCATGCTGTCTTTCCTGCAGCCACCCAAGTCATTACTTCACGCTCGCGCGGGGTAAGAACCATGGGTTTCGCTGGCTGCCGCGATTTTATTATTGTCAGGCGATTGAACGCATACATCGTAACAAGCTCGATCGCCGCACGCGCTTCTTGCGTACCTTCAACTTCTCGTCCCGCAACAGATGCCCCCGCCTGATAACCGTTCATGCCGTGCACGGGGATGCACAATCCGTGTTTTAAACCATAGTCAGTTGTCGCTATCTCCATAATAGAATTAGCTATTTTGTTGGTGCTGCTTGGGTAGATCTCGGCCCAAGTGAACGATTCGGGCCGCTGTCTTATGCGCGGCGCGATTGGATCGAATGCGTAGAAGTTCGATAATGAATATTGCTCCGCCCATGCTCTTGGCCAGAGCTTCAGCACAACCCTATCATCAAAAGTTTGCTCCTTGCAATCACAGGATGTAAGAAAGCAGATATGGTTATAGCCGAACGATCCGGTCAAATCAGAAACTGCACCGCAGACATCCGAAGAAGTTTCTGCCTGTCCAATGGATTCGATGGCGTCAAGAGCCGCCTGAAAATGCTTCCCTCGTAAAGACCCCATTGTACGGCCCCAGATGTAAGATCCCGAATCGAGTGCTTTCCCGGCAGACTACATACGGTTGATGTAACTGCTACGCAGGTCCAGACGACCTTGCTTGTTCGTACCTTGATGCTGGCTTCGATTTATTTCCAATGTGTGCAGACGAAGATAGAATTAGAACATCTGCAATTTCGGCTGTCTATGGTATTAGCGGCGGTAAAATGGCAACTTCTTATCCACGGCTAGCGAGGTTGTACACCAAAGATTGTTTCTTCGGCTGATGCAGCATTCGACTTGGTCAGCCTCCCCGCCGCGTCCTGTTGATAACCCGGAGCGACGCCGCTTTACGTGCATTTGCCGTGTGCTATCGACGCAACGACGCGGCAAGGCTAACATGGGCCGTCCGCACGCTCACCTGCCCGCTAACGGAACGACATCATGCGCATCACTCTCGTCGGCTCCCGCCACTTCGGCGTGACGACGTTCGACATGCTGCGAAGCCGCGGGGTCGAGATCGTCCGGGTGGTAGTCGCCGACGCCGGCGACCGGTTGGCCGCCGCAGCGCATGCCGCCGGTATCGAGGTGACGGTGCAGGCCGATCCCAAACGGGTCGTGGCCGACGAAATCGCCGCGGATACCGATTTGATCGTTACCGCCCACAGTCACGCCCGGATCAGCAAGGAAGCCCTCGGCGCGGCCAGGCTGGGAGGGATAGGCTACCATCCCTCCCTGCTGCCGCGGCATCGCGGTATTGCCGCGATCGAGTGGACGGTGCGCGAAGGCGATCCGATCGCGGGCGGCACGGTCTATCATCTGGCCGACCGCATGGATGCCGGCGCCATTGCTGCGCAGGAATGGTGTTTTGTGCGAAAGGGCGAAACCGCGCGGGAATTGTGGGAGCGTGCACTGGCGCCGCTGGGGCAGAAGCTGCTGGCCGAGGTGATCGACTACGCCAAGGCCCACAAAACGCTACCCGCCACGCCGCAGGACGAGCAGTTCGCCACCAGGGCGCCCGCACTTGCGGATACGCATTGAGCGTTCGCCCGCTGCGGGATTAACGTAAATAACTCATGGCAGTGGAACGTAAAGGAACCAGGTTGATTGATGTCGGGTGCAACGATATTGTTTGACGCGATGCAGCAAATTTTGGACACATTGGTTGCCCATAAGCTGCCGCATCGCATACCTCGGGGATATGATTCATGCGCCTTGACCGCATTCGTACCGGCTTTGTCTCTACCTTCGTCGTGGCTGCGGCTGCGGTTGCCTCCGTCCCCGCTGTCGCCCAGTCGCCATATGACGGGCTGTGGAGCGTGACCATCGTGACCAAGACGGGATCGTGCGAGCCGTCGGCACGCTATCCTCTCACCGTTGCCGATGGTAAGGTTTCCGCTGCCGGTGCAGACGTTTCCGGCAGTGTCGGACGGGAAGGCAATGTTCGCGTTTCCATCTCCGGTGCTCATGCAAACGGCCAGCTTAGCGGCAACAGCGGATCGGGAAAATGGAATGGGGCGTCTGGTGGAATTGCGTGTAGCGGCCGATGGGAAGCTTCCCGTCAATAAGGCGTTCTGGCCAGCGATGATCTGTGGTGCAGTGCGGCCGCTGCTTGCTGCGGCCGCTGTATCGCTCGCATCCTTAGGCGCTCCCTCGATCGGTTATGCCCAATCAGGCCCGTTTGCCGGAATGGCGGGGACATGGTCGGGCGGCGGCACCGTAACACTGGATGACGGATCCAGCGAACGCATCCGGTGCCGGGCGACTTACGCCGTCGGCGCGGGTGGCAAGACCCTCAATCAGAGCCTGAACTGCGCCAGCGACAGCTACCGGTTCAATCTTTCCAGCAACGTCGTCGCCAACGGCGGATCGCTGTCGGGAACGTGGAGCGAATCCAGCCGGGGCGTCAGCGGCAACCTCGAAGGACGCGGCAGCGGCGGTAATTTCGAGATCGTTGCGAGTTCGCCGGGGTTCACGGCGAACATTACGCTGCGAACAACCGGCAACAAGCAGTCCGTCGTCATCCGGGCGGAGAGCCAGTTCCGCGGCGCGTCGATTTCGCTGACGCGCTCGTAAATCCGAGCGCTCGGCGTCTTCCCGGGAGCGGCGGCCATCAGCTCCCGGTCTTGCGTTTTTCCAGTTGGGCTGCGGTTTCCTTCATGGTTTTGGCGATCAACAGGGCCTGCTCCCTGTTGAGTGCGAAATCCTGAATGCCTTTTTGCGTGGTCAACGACAGGATCATGACGTCAGGCTGGTTTTCCGGCCAGCCGGTCGCGAAGGCGGTAACGAAATCTGCGGACGTGGATCGCTGTGCTTGCTCGGTCATCTGTCGTATATCCTGTCGTAACAGTCTGGGATTATGTCGCCGGCACGAACGCCGTGACTTCGATCTCGACCTTGGCGCGCGCATCGACCAGTCCGCAGACGTAGAGCAAGGTCGAGGGTGGAAAGTTGCGGCCCAGGGTCTCCTTCCATGCCGCACCGATCCCGCCGCCCGCCGCCTCGTAATCCTCCTTGCTGGTCAGGTACCATGTCAGGCGAACGATGTGCTCGGGCCCGGCGCCGGCGTCATCTAGCAGCTTGACGATGCGTTTCAGGGCGGTACCCACCTGCCCGGCCATATCGCTTGAATAGTCGCCCTTTTCGTTGCCTCCGGTCTGGCCGGCAAGCATGATCCACCTGCCCGGGCCGTCGACCACGACGCCATGGGAAAAGCCGCGGGGTTTTGACCACTCGGCCGGCTGCAAGACACGCATGAGAAAATCTCCAAAGGCGAAGTCCGGCAGTGCCGGAACAATCGGTTTTAACACCGATCAGCCCGATGATCCCATATTGAATCGGCCAGCGCATCGCAGCATCGGCAGATTTGAGCGTTGCAAAGCGGTGGGGTCGCCGATAAGGGCATCGCTCACTCCCGCCTCGAATGTTGCGCGCGACGCGGCAAGGCAAACCCCGGACCTCGCCGTTGACGGATCGAAGCCCTTCCATACCAAGAGCCGCGCTGTGGATGGCCGGCTGGCTCACGCTGATGCTGATCGTGGCGGTTGCCGGCCGCGAGACCACGCGCGAGCTGAACGTTTTCGAGATCATGGAGCTGCGCTCGGTGCTCGGCTTCTTCATGCTGGTTCCGCTGATCCGCCTCAACGGGGGATTGGCGGCGATGAAGACATCGCGGCCGCTTCAGCACGCCGGACGCAACCTCGTCCATTATGCCGCGCAGCTCGGCTGGTTCTTCGCATTGACGCTGATTCCGCTGGGCCAGGTGGTTTCGATCGAATTCACCATGCCGATCTGGACCGCCATCCTGGCTGCCAGCTTCCTTGGCGAGCGCATGACCGTCTGGAAAGTTTTCGCGATCATGCTGGGACTTGTCGGCGTCGCCGTCATCGTCCGACCGGGCGTCACCGAGATCAATCCGGGCCAGTTGATCGCGCTGGGCGCGGCGGTCGGCTTCGGCACCTCGATCGCCATGATGAAGTCCCTGACGCGGACCGAATCGACGCTGCGCATCATCTTCTGGATGATTGTCATTCAGGGCACCGCCGGCTTTATCCCGGCGCTTTACGCCTGGCACTGGCCGTCCGCCTACGCCTGGGGCTGGATCGTCGTGATCGCGTTCTGCGGCACATTTTCGCATTACTGCCTGGCGCGCGCGATGGTCCATGCCGATGCGACGGTGGTGGTGCCGATGGACTTCCTGCGCGTTCCGCTCACTGCCATGGCAGGTTGGCTGATCTATGCGGAGGGCCTGGACGGGTTCACGGTCCTTGGAGCCGCGCTGATCCTGGCCGGCAACCTGCTCAACCTGAAGACCGCCGGTCCAGCCGCAGGCGCCCGGACCTGACGCATCGGCCCGCGCGCGAGATGTTACTTTCCCGCCGCCTTTCGCAACGCGTCGTTAATGCGGTCCTGCCAGCCCGGACCGCCCTCCTGGAAGTGTTCGAGCACGTCCTGGTCGATCCGCAACGACACGAGCTCCTTGACGCCGGGAAGCGCGGCCTTTTTCGGCGGCGCCTCGGCGGCCCTGGTCGTGGTTTTCTTGAACGCTGCCTCGGCCTCGGTACGGGCGTCGTTCAGGGTTCGCGGCCGCCTCGGTTGGTCCGGCATGATCAAATTCCCTCGAACAGCACGGTCGACAGATAGCGCTCCGAGAACGAAGGCACGATCGCCAGAATGGTTTTACCCGCGCTATCCGGCCGCTTGCCGATTTGCAGCGCGGCGGCGATGGCGGCGCCCGACGAAATGCCGCCGGGAATGCCTTCGGTGCGGGCCAGCGCGCGGGACATGTCGATCGCCGCCGCGCTGTTGACCCTGACGATCTCGTCGATCACCGAACGGTCGAGCACATCCGGAATGAAGCCGGCGCCGATACCCTGGATCTTGTGCGGCGAGTGGGTGCCGCCCGACAGCACGGGGCTTTCTTCCGGTTCGACCGCGACAATCCGCAGCGATGGCTGGCGCGGCTTCAGCACCTGGCCGACCCCGGTGATGGTGCCCCCGGTGCCGACGCCGGCGACGAAGACGTCGAGCTTGCCGCCGGTGTCGTTCCAGATTTCTTCCGCCGTGGTGCGGCGGTGAATTGCGGGGTTGGCGAGGTTCTTGAACTGCTGCGGCATCACCGCGTTCGTGGTCGTGCGCACCATTTCTTCGGCGGTCGCGATGGCCCCCTTCATGCCCTGCGCCGCCGGCGTCAAGACGATTTCCGCGCCGAGAAACGCCAGCATCTTGCGGCGTTCGATCGACATCGAGTCCGGCATCACCAGTTTCAAGCGGTAGCCGCGCGACGCCGCCACGAAGGCCAACGCGATCCCGGTATTGCCCGATGTCGGCTCGATCAGCACGGTGTCGGCATCGATCACGCCGGCCTGCTCCATTGCGATGATCATGGCGGCGCCGATGCGGTCCTTCACGCTCGCCGCCGGACTGAAATATTCCAGCTTGGCGAGAATCGTCGCGTTCACGCCGTGCTGCTGCGGCAATTTCCGCAGGCGTACGATCGGAGTATCGCCGACGGCCTCGACGATGCTGTCGAAAACCCGCCCGCGCCCGGGCCGATGCGTTGGCGTCGCGTTGGTGGCCGACGGCATATCCATGGTGAATCCTTTTTGGCGAACAAAGATGCGACAGATCGGAAAGCTTGAGTCAGACTGCGCCGAAGCGCGTGCGCATGCAACCGCCGCCCGGGCTCCCATTCGCTGCATTGCAAAATCCAAGAATTCCTAAAAGGAACGCATTTGTGTTGCGACATCGTCAAACAACGCAGTGTATGTTTGGTGGCAGACCAGAATCCGAGGAGGTCACGATGCCAGCGATTGCTGAAGTGCTGTCGACCGGTGTGCCTCGTTCCGCGCCGCGCGGCAGCGATCTGCCGGTTTGTGTCGTTTGCGCCGATTCAATGGTAGCCGCCGAAGCGTCCGCATTTCTGTCCGATAACGCTGTCAGTTATTTGTGGACCTGCGATACCTGCGGTTACGGTTTCGTGACCAAGCATTCGTTCGGCCGGTTTGGGCGCAATTGACGTCAGCAAGGTTTAGCGCGGCGTGATATCGCCCCGCGCCCAGTCGGCGCGGGTCCGGTCACGGAATTGTTCGAAGGTTCCTTGCGAAATTGCTTCGCGAATGCCGCGCATCAGATCCTGATAATAAGCGACGTTGATCTCAGAGAGCAGCATCGCGCCCAGCGTTTCGCCGGCCTTCATGAGGTGGTGCAGGTAGGCCCGGGCGCAGCCTTGCGTCGACGGCCATGCGCTTTCCGCATCGAGCGGCCGCGGATCGTCGGCGTGGCGCGCGTTGCGCAAATTGACCGCGCCGAACCGCGTGAATGCGACGCCATGGCGCCCGTTCCGGGTCGGCATCACGCAGTCGAACATGTCGATGCCGCGGGCCACGGCCTCCAGGATGTCTTCCGGGGTACCGACGCCCATCAGATAGCGCGGCCGATCCCGCGGCAGGATCGGCGCGACCTCCCCGATCATCGCCAGCATCACTGCCTGCGGTTCGCCTACCGCAAGGCCGCCGATGGCATAGCCGTGAAAACCGGTATCGACCATTCCGCGTGCGCTGGCCCGTCGCAGCTCCGCTACGTCGCCGCCCTGCGCAATGCCGAACAGCATGGCGCCGTCCGGAGCGCTTTCGAATGCGCGCTTGCTGCGCTCGCCCCAGCGCAGCGACAGCTGCATCGCGCGCTCGATATCGCCGGGCTCTGCCGGCAGCCGGATGCATTCGTCCATCTGCATGACAATATCCGCGCCAAGCAGCCGCTGCACCTCGATCGAGCGTTCCGGCGACAGTTCGACCTTGGCGCCGTCGATATGCGAGCGAAAAGTCACCGCTCGTTCGCTCACCTTGCGCAGTTCGGACAGCGACATCACCTGGAAACCGCCGGAGTCGGTCAGCATCGGCCCGTTCCAGCCGGTGAATGCCTGCAGGCCGCCGAGGGCGGCGATGCGCTCGGCCCCCGGCCGCAGCATCAGATGATAGGTGTTGCCGAGCACGATGTCGGTGCCGGCGTCGCGCACCTCGCGCCAGTGCATGCCCTTCATGGCGCCGGCGGTGCCGACCGGCATGAAGGCCGGCGTCCGCACCACGCCATGGGGCGTCGTCAGCCGCCCGCTACGGGCGGCGCCGTCGCAATGCAGCAGCTCGAAATGATTGGGAAGACTCATGCGGCCGGTTTATCATGAAACAACAGGCAGGCATCGCCATAGGAATAGAACCGGTAACCGCCGGCGATCGCATGGCGATAGGCCTGCTTCATCGCGTCCATGCCGCTGAAGGCCGACACCAGCATGAACAGCGTCGAGCGCGGCAGATGGAAGTTGGTCATCAGGATATCGACCGCGCGAAAGCGATAGCCGGGGGTGATGAAGATCGCGGTGTCGCCGGCGAACGGTCTTATGGTGCCGTCTTCCGCCGCCGCGCTTTCCAGCAGCCGCAGCGACGTGGTGCCGACGGCGACGATCCGACCGCCGTTGGCGCGCGCCGCGTTAAGTGCATCGGCGGTTTCCCGTCCGATTGTGCCCCACTCCGAATGCATCCTGTGGGCGGTGGTGTCCTCGACTTTGACCGGCAGGAATGTTCCCGCACCGACATGGAGCGTCAGCCGGTTGATGCCGATGCCGCGTTCGTACAGCGCCTGCTCCAGTCCCGGCGTAAAATGCAGGCCGGCCGTGGGTGCCGCGACCGCGCCTTCATGAGCGGCGAACATGGTCTGGTAGTCGGCTGCGTCGCGTTCATCGGGCGCCCGCCTGGAGGCGATGTAAGGCGGCAGCGGAGGCGCGCCGAGATCGGCGATCGCCTGATCCAGCGCCGGCCCGTGGAATGAAAACGACAGGGTGATCGCGCCGTCGGCCCCCCTGCGCTCGACCTGCGCATCGAGATGACCGAGCAGGCATACTTTTCCCTCGCTGCCGAAGCGGACGATATCGCCCTCATCGAGTTTTTTGGCCGGTTTGACCAGTGCCCGCCAGCGCGAACCGTCGAGGCGCTCGATCAGCGTCGCCGCGATTTTCGCTTCGGCGCCGCGGCCGATGCGGCGGCCGCTGAGTTGCGCCGGGATCACCCTGGTGTCGTTGACCACCAGTCGATCGCCGTGCCGCAGCCATTGCGGTAGATCGACAACGCCCTGATCCCGCAATACCCCGCCGGGCTGCACCACCAGCATGCGCGCCGAATCGCGCGGGCTCGCCGGCCTCAGTGCGATGCTGCCGGCTGGAAGTTCGAAGTCGAAGAGATCGGTGCGCATCACTGAACTCGTCATTGCCGCGCTTGACCCGGCAATCCATCACGCTTCGTAAGACTCTTGTGAAGATGGATGGATGCGCGGGCCAAGCCCGCGCATGACGAGCGACGTCAAGCCGCGTCCGCGGCCATATGCGCCTTGATGATCTTGTCGGGATTCTGCACCGGCTCGCCGCGCTTGATCTTGTCGACGTTCTCCATGCCCTCAGTCACCTTGCCCCATACCGTGTATTGGTTGTTGAGGAACGCGGCATCGCCGAAACAGATGAAAAACTGGCTGTCGCCGGAATCCGGGCTCGCCGCGCGCGCCATCGATGCGGTGCCGCGCACGTGCGGCTCCTTGTTGAATTCGGCCTTGAGCTTCTTGCCGGATCCGCCGGTGCCGGTGCCTTGCGGGCATCCGGTCTGCGCCATGAACCCGTCGATCACGCGATGGAATACGATACCGTCATAAAATCCTTCGCGCACCAGTTCCTTGATCCGCGCGACGTGGCCCGGGGCCAGATCGGGCCGCATCTCGATGGTGACGGGTCCCTGGGTGGTTTCGAGGATCAACGTATTGTCGTTGTCAGCCATGCTCTCTTCTCTATCGGTTTGGGTGGAGGTTTGCGAAGTTGGAATCGGACTGCAAAGGGCCGGCCGGCTACGGCGCCGCCCATCCCTCCGGTAAATGGCATCGGCGTGCAGCGTTGCAACGCCTCCATGACGGCGATGCGATACAGCAGCCGGTCATTATCCGTAGCGTTTTCGGATTCATAGGTAATTCTCGGGTGCCCGAGGATGTTTCCGTCACGCGTGAAGGTCACGATCGCGGTGATCTCCACGTCCGGATTGGCTTGCGATGCCGGCGGCGGTTTCCAGCACGTTCGCAAGCGCGCGAACGCTTCCTTGATGTTGTCAACCTGCCCTGGTTCGGCATGGGCTGTCGCAATCCATGACAGCAGCGAGACCGCGAGCCCAAGCGGAAGCTTGCGGAACCGCGCCACCGCCGCTCACTTGATGTCGGATGCGACCTGCACCTTCACCATCTTGTCGGGATCCTGGACCGGTTCGCCGCGTTTGATCTTGTCCACGACATCCATGCCCGACGCCACTTCGCCGACCACCGTGTACTTGCCGTTCAGGAACGAGCCGTCCCCGAACATGATGAAGAACTGCGAGTTCGCCGAGTCGTTGCTCGCCGAACGCGCCATGCCGACAATGCCGCGCCTGAACGGCACGTTGGAGAATTCGGCCGTCAGGTTGGGATATTTCGAGCCGCCGGTGCCGTTGAAATTCTTGCCGTCACCAGTCTGCGCCATGAAGCCGTCGATCACGCGGTGGAACGGCACGTTGTTGTAATAGCCCTCGCGCGCCAGCGTCTTGATGCGCTCGGCGTGCTGCGGCGCAAGGTCGGTACGCAGCTTGACGACGATGCGGCCCTTGGTGGTGTCGATGACGACCGCATTCGTCTTGTCGAGATTGGCGGGCAGCGGCTGCGCCATTGCGGGAACCGCGTATACCAGCGCCGCGAGAACGGCAAGAATTCGAACCATGAAAACTCCGGATCAGAGAGGACGGAACATTAAGTCACGCGTATTTATCGCAGAACCGCTGTCCGCTTCGCGGACTACGCGCTACCTGCGAATCTGGCTTTCAGCCTGGACGCCACCGCCTCGGGAACGAAAGCCGAGACGTCACCGCCCATGGCCGCGATTTGGCGCACCAGTGTGGCGGTGATCGGGCGAGTGCCGACCGAGGCCGGAATAAACACGGTCTGCACGTCCGGCGCCATGGTTTCGTTCATGCCCGCGATCTGCATCTCATAGTCGAGGTCGGTGCCATCGCGCAGGCCGCGAATCAGGATGGCGGCGCCGCTCTTTTGCGCCGCGGCAATGGTGAGATTGTCGTAAGTCGTGCAATCGAAGGCACAGCCGGCGACCGATGCAACCGGGGCAAAGACCGCCTCGACCATGTCCAGCCGCTCTTCGATGGAAAACAACGGCTTTTTGCCGGGGTGGACCCCGATTGCGACGATAAGCCGGTCGCACAGTCCGACCGCTCGCCGGACGACATCAAGATGGCCGTTGGTGACGGGGTCGAAAGAGCCGGGATACAGGGCAATACGAGGCATAAACCCGTCTACCTTGCCGCGCGTAAGCTCGCAAGCGGATGGTTCCAGCGCCTGCCCGCATCGGCCAGGCTTTTATTTTTCAGTCGCTTTCGAACCATCGCCGGGGCGGCGCGTCTGTTCTGCAAGGCCGGCGGATTGTTTCATCCCGGGATGGGCGACGAAACAAATCTCCGGCGCGACGAAACCATAATTCGGGATCGCGAAGACAGGCTGAAACCGGAGCTGGGTATCAATTCGTTAACGAAACGACGGGCCGCCAAGGCCCACGACAGGGGATCGTCATGATCAAGGCACTTTCCGCAATCGCCATTGCTGCGTTCATTGCAGCCGCGCTCACCGTCCTGCCCGGCTTCGCCCCTCAGGTGGAAGCCAGCGTGCCTGCTCCGTTGGCCAAGGCCGACCGGCTGGATGTCCGCTCCGGCGGCTGCGCGCAGCAATCCTGGCCGAACATCGAGGCGTCCTGCCTCCGCGTCCCCGGCTCCAAAACGCTGGTTCGCGAAGCCCGCCTGGTGACCGCCGAACGCCGCTGAACCATTTTCCCATCCGGCATGCCCGCCGGACCTCCAAGCCCAGAACCGCCGGCCTCGTCCGGCGGTTTCTGATTCCAGCATCGACGAAAGTAGAAATTCCATAGCAATTTGCCTCAGCGCGTCGCAGACTGCGCTTTCGCGCCCGGTTAGGCTTGGCGCGACCGTTCTGGGGATCGCCAATGACCTCCATTCCCGCCGCAGCGTCGCACTCCTCCGCCCTTCCTTTGACCGCGACCATCGGTGCCCTCGGCGTGGTCTATGGCGACATCGGCACCAGCCCGCTTTATGCGCTCAAGGAAGCCGCCAAGGCCGCGACCCACGGCGGACCGCTCACATCCGCCGCGGTGCTCGGGGTGGTGTCGCTGATCCTGTGGGCGCTGATCCTGATCATCTCGATGAAGTATGCGTTGCTGATCCTGCGCGCGGATAACCGCGGCGAAGGCGGCATCGTAGCGCTTCTGGCGCTGCTGTCGGCGCGCAACGCGCAAGCCGGCACCTGGCGCGCGCAACTGCTGATCGTGGGCCTGATCGGCGCCGCGTTGCTCTACGGCGACGGCGCCATCACCCCGGCGATATCCGTGCTGTCGGCGATCGAAGGCCTGAAGGTCGATGCGCCGTCGCTGGCGCCGGCCGTGGTGCCGCTGACCGTCGTCATCCTGATCGGGCTTTTTCTGGTGCAGAAGAAAGGCGCTGGCTTCATCGGCAACATCTTCGGACCGGTGATGCTGGCATGGTTTCTGGTGATCGCCCTGCTCGGCATCCACGGCATCGTCAAATCGCCCGGTGTGCTCGCCGCGGTAAGCCCGTTTTATGCGTTCAATTTCCTGATCCATCAGGATTTCCACGTCAGTTTCGCCATCCTCGGCGCCGCTTTCCTTGCGGTGACGGGGGGTGAAGCCATGTACGCCGACATGGGTCATTTCGGCCGGGTGCCGATCCGGCTGGCGTGGTTCGCCATCGCGCTTCCCGCGTTGGTGCTGAACTATTTTGGCCAGGCGGCGCTGCTGATCACCGATCCGACGGCCCTGGAAAATCCATTTTACCAGCTTGCGCCGGACTGGCTGCATTACCCGCTGGTGGCGTTTGCGACGGTGGCGGCGGTGATCGCATCGCAGGCCATCATCTCCGGCGTGTTTTCATTGACGCAGCAATCGATCCAGCTCGGCTTTTTGCCGCGCATGCAGATCAAGCACACCACCAGCCATTCGATCGGCCAGATCTACGTGCCGCTGGTGAACTGGATGCTGGCGGCGGCGACGCTGGGCGCGGTGCTCGGCTTTGGCACCTCCGATGCGCTGGCCGGCGCCTACGGCATCGCGGTATCGCTGCTGATGGCGATCACCACGCTGCTGGCGGCGCTGGTGGCGATCCAATGGGGTTATCCGCCGCTGATCGTGATTGCGTGCAACGGCTTCTTCTTCGTGATCGACGGCATTTTCTTTGCGGCGAATTCGGCGAAATTTTTCGAGGGCGGCTGGTTTCCGCTGGTGCTCGCCGCCGTCGTGGCGTTCTTGATGCTGACCTGGCGCAGCGGCGTCAAGCTGGTCGAGCGCGCCCGCGCCAAGTTGCGCCAGCCGGAAGAGGACCTGGTGGAAACCGCCATCAGCAGGTGCCATGCGAGGCTTCCGGGCACCGCGGTGTTCCTGGCCTCGGCGCCGAAGGGCGTCCCGCTGGCGCTGACGCAATTCGTCAAGCACAACCATGTCCTGCATCAGCGCGTCGTGCTGGTCACCGTGCTGATCGAGGAGGCGCCGCGGATATCGGACGAAGACCGCGCCGAGGTCATCGAAGTGATCCCCGGCATCACCCGCGTCATCCTGCATTACGGCTTCATGCAGTACCCGACCATCTGGGAAGGGTTGAGTCTCGCCTGCGGCCAGGGCAAGCTGCCCGGCATCGATCTTTCCGACATCACCTATTACATCGGCCGCGAAACCATCATCCCGCGCGAAGACGTCCCCGGCATGTGGGTGTGGCGCGAAACCGTGTTCGCCTTCCTGCAGCGCAACGCCGAACGCTCCGCGGCGTTCTTCGGCGTGCCGACACGGCAGGTGGTGGAGTTCGGGACCGAGATCGAGATTTAGCTGCCGCCATACATGCCGCCGTCATCCTGAGAGGCTGACCGAAAAGCATCCAATGACATCAGGCGTCGCCATTGGTTCGTCATGTCCGGCCTTGTGCCGGGCATGCACGTCGCAAAGGCGCTGAAGCAAGAAAGACGTGGATGGCCGGGACGAAGCCCGGCCATGACGAAAGTGGACCATTTTCAACCCGCGGCGAGCGAAATATTGACTGTTTTTTCGGTCAGGCTCTGAGGAGCCGCGCGCTTGCGCGGCGTCTCGAAGGATGATGGCCAGCAGCGGCTGCGGCGCATCCTCCGGGGGCTCGCCGAGACGGCGAGCACCTCAGGATGACGGCGATGCACGTGGCGCCGCCTACCCGCCATTGCCGTTCTCTTCCTCGCCGATGTGCTCGACCGACACCACGTGTTCGTCCTCGGCGGTGTCGAACACGATGACGCCCCGGGTCTTGCGGCCCTTGATGCCGACGTCGGAGACGCCGCAGCGGATCAGTTGGCCGCCGTCGGTCACCAGCATGAGCTGGTCGAACTCGTCGACCGGGAACGACGCCACCAGCCGGCCGATCTTGGCGCGGATGCTGCCGTCCTTTTCGCGATTGTCCATCGCGACAATGCCTTTGCCGCCGCGTCCGGTGGTTCGATATTCGTAGGACGACGTCCGCTTGCCAAAACCGCGGTCGGATATCGTCAGCACGAATTGCTCGGCGGCCGACATTTCCACGTAACGCTGCTCGCCAAGCTCGATCGCCCCCGATGTCTCCTCGGCCTCGGGTTCTGCATCCGCGATCTCGTCCGGGTCGGCGTTGGCGCTGCGGCGCACCGCGTTGGCCTTTTTCAGATATGCCGCGCGCTCGTCCGCGGTGGCGTCGACGTGGTGCAGGATCGACAGAGAAATAAGGCGGTCCCCTTCTCCAAGGTTGATGCCGCGCACGCCCATCGACGAGCGCCCCTGGAACACCCGCACGTCGCCCACCGCGAAGCGAATGCATTGGCCGTCGGCGGAGGTGAGCAGCACGTCGTCCTTCTCGCTGGCGATCTGCACGTCGACAATCGCCTCGTTGTCTTCGAGCTTCATGGCGATGATGCCGGAGCGGCGCACATCGGAGAAGTCCGACAGCTTGTTGCGGCGGACGTTGCCGCCGGTGGTGGCGAACATCACGTCGAGATTGGCCCAGGAGGATTCGTCCTCGGGCAGCGGCATGATGGTGGTGATGCGCTCGCCCTGTTCGAGAGGCAGGATGTTGATCAGCGCCTTGCCGCGGCCGTTCGGCGGCGCCACCGGCAGCCGCCAGACCTTTTCCTTGTAGACCTGTCCGCGCGACGAGAAGAACAGCACCGGCGTATGGGTCGAGGCCACGAACAGCCGGCTGACGAAATCCTCGTCGCGGGTCTGCATGCCGGAGCGGCCCTTGCCGCCGCGCTTCTGCGCGCGATAGGTCGACAGCGGCACCCGCTTGACATAGCCGGCGTGCGACACCGTCACCACCATGTCCTCGCGCTGGATCAGGTCTTCGTCTTCGACCTCGTTCTCCTGGTCGATGATCACGGTCTTGCGCGGCGTGGCGAATTCGGACCTGACCGCCAGAAGCTCGGCCTTGATGATGCTCTGGATGCGCGCGCGGGAGCGCAGGATGTCGAGATAGTCGGCGATCTCCAGCGCGAGCTTGTCGAGTTCCTCGGAAATTTCCTCGCGGCCCAGTGCCGTAAGCCGCTGCAGCCGCAGGTCGAGAATGGCCTTGGCCTGCTCCATCGACAGCCGCGCGGTGCCGTCGGCGGCGAGCCGGTGGCGGGGATCGTCGATCAGCGTGATCATCGCGGCGACGTCCTTGGCCGGCCAGTCGCGCGCCATCAGGGTTTCGCGCGCCGTGTTGGGGTCCGGAGAGGTGCGGATCACGCGGATGATCTCGTCGATATTGGCCACCGCAATGGCAAGGCCGACCAGGATATGGGCGCGGTCGCGCGCCTTGTTGAGCAGGAATTTGGTGCGCCGCGACACCACCTGCTCGCGGAAGGCGACGAACAACCCTAGCAGGTCCTTCAGGTTCATCACCTGCGGCCGA
Source organism: uncultured Bradyrhizobium sp. (assembly GCF_964252615.1). Lineage (NCBI taxonomy): Bacteria > Pseudomonadati > Pseudomonadota > Alphaproteobacteria > Hyphomicrobiales > Nitrobacteraceae > Bradyrhizobium > uncultured Bradyrhizobium sp. The sequence continues at coordinate 4,599 of NZ_CAXUNQ010000010.1, read as the reverse complement.
CCGACGTCGAGCGCCACCATGTTGGCGCTGAAATTGGTCTGCAGCGGGGTAAACCGGTAGAGCTGGTTCAGAACCACTTCGGGCACCGCGTCGCGTTTAAGCTCGATGACGACGCGAAACCCGTCGCGGTCGGATTCGTCACGCAAATCCGAAATGCCTTCGATCTTCTTGTCGCGCACCAGTTCGGCGATGCGTTCGACCATGGTGGCCTTGTTCACCTGGTACGGAATTTCAGAAATGATGATCGCTTCTCGATCCTTGCGGGCGGGCTCGATGGACACCTTGCCGCGCATCACGATCGAACCGCGGCCGAGATGATAGGCCGAGCGGATGCCCTGACGTCCGAGGATGATGCCGCCGGTCGGAAAATCCGGTCCGGGGATGATGTTGATGAGGTCGTCGATGCCCAGAGCGGGATCGTCGATCAACGCGGTGCAGGCGTCGATGACTTCGCCGAGATTATGCGGCGGGATGTTGGTGGCCATCCCGACGGCGATACCGCCGGCGCCGTTGACCAGCAGGTTCGGGAATTTCGCCGGCAGAACCGTCGGCTCGCGTTCCGAATTGTCGTAGTTGGCCTGGAAGTCGACGGTATCCTTGTCGATATCGTCGATCAGCGACTGCGCCACCTTGGTCAGCCGCGACTCGGTGTAGCGCATCGCCGCCGGCATATCGCCGTCCACCGAGCCGAAATTGCCCTGCCCGTCGATCAGCGGCACGCGCATGGAGAAATCCTGCGCCATGCGTACCAGCGCGTCATAGACCGACTGATCGCCGTGCGGATGATATTTGCCGATCACGTCACCGACGGTACGCGCCGACTTGCGGTACGGCTTGTTCCACTCAAAGCCGTTTTCGTACATGGCGTACAGAATCCGCCGGTGCACCGGCTTCAACCCGTCGCGCGCATCCGGCAACGCCCGGGCCACGATCACGCTCATGGCGTAATCGAGATAGGAGCGTTTCATTTCGTCTAATATCGAAACGGGCCGAATATCGGAATGAGCCGGCGGCTCTCCGGGTTTTGTATCGTCAGTGTCCGACAAGGGGGAATCCGGTCAATTTTTGCTAAGAATCATATAGCGTATCGGGGGTCGAAAAACCACCTCGAACAGCTCTCGGCAGGGGCTTTTTCCCTTCGTTTTTACAAATACTTAGGCGCTATCTGACATAGCGGGATTTCGCGCCGTTCCGGCGCCGCGCAGCGCCGTTACGAGGCAGCAAAAAATCTCGTCTCCCGGATGCGGGGCGGGCATTCCAGGGCGACGCAAAGCATCGCCGATCATGCCGCTCCGCCGAGCCCATACCGGACGCACGCGTTCATGACGGACCCCGCTCTTCAGCGCACCCCGCCGTGCGGGCGCGCTGCGCGCCGACAAGCCGAAGCAAAACCGTGGTGCAAATGCGTCCGGAGCACGAGAAACGCGGAGTTCTCAGAACGGAATATCGTCGTCCATGTCGCTGTTGCGGGAGCTTGCGCCGGCGGCTACGGCGCGGCGAGGCGCTCCGCCGGAAGGACCACCCGATCCGAAATCTCCGCCGGAGTCGTCGGATCCGAAATTACCGCCGCCGCCGGCGCGGCTGTCCAGCATGGTCAGCGTGGAATTGAAATTCTGCAGCACCACTTCGGTCGAATATCGCTCGACGTTGCTCTGGTCGGTCCATTTCCGCGTCTGTAGCTGGCCTTCGATATACACCTTGGCACCCTTCTTGAGATACTGTTCGGCGATCTTGCACAGGCCTTCGCTGAAGATCACCACGCGATGCCACTCGGTCTTTTCCTTGCGTTCGCCGGTGTTCTTGTCGCGCCAGGTGTCCGACGTCGCGATCCGCAGATTGGCGATCGGCCGGCCGTCCTGGGTTCGCTTGATTTCAGGATCGGCTCCCAGATTGCCGATCAGAATGACCTTGTTGACCGAACCCGCCATCTCAAACTCTCCATACTATCGCTTGCCTGAAGCACCCTACCCCTTCGCATCCGCGACTGCGCGGGGGCCCAGGCAGTTGTCCACGCTCCAATACGGGTGGTGCTGGGACATTTTACATTGTTCTGTTTTTGTTCTATCATACAGGTGATCACGGAGCAAGGAGTTTCAGGCCGATTCGGGCTTTTCGGGAACGCGCCAGGCCGTGGCCAACAAACGGTTGATGGCTGCAACGCGGCACTGGAAATCGCGGCCGGTTCTACCTACGTTTCGGATACTCCATCCATATGGCGGCACGTCGCGAGGTTCGGGCGATGCACGCCTCATGCGGCGCAAGCGCGTCTGGAAATGCCGATCATGGACGAAATTCTAAGGGCCAAGCGTCAGCAGGCCGGGTCGGGGATGCGCGCGATCACCATCCGCGGCGCGCGCGAACACAATCTCAAGAACGTCGATCTGGAAATTCCGCGCGACAGGCTCGTGGTGTTCACCGGCCTGTCCGGCTCCGGAAAGTCGTCGCTCGCGTTCGACACCATTTATGCCGAGGGACAGCGGCGTTACGTCGAATCGCTCTCCGCCTATGCGCGCCAGTTCCTGGAGATGATGCAGAAGCCGGATGTCGACCAGATCGACGGCCTGTCGCCGGCCATTTCGATTGAGCAGAAGACCACCTCGAAAAACCCGCGCTCCACCGTCGGCACCGTCACCGAGATCTACGATTACATGCGGCTGTTATGGGCGCGGGTCGGCGTGCCCTATTCGCCCGCCACCGGCCTGCCGATCGAGAGCCAGATCGTGTCGCAGATGGTCGACCGGGTGCTGGCGCTGCCGGAAGGCACGCGGCTGTACCTGCTGGCGCCGGTGGTGCGCGGCCGCAAGGGTGAATACCGCAAGGAATTGGCGGAATATCTCAAGAAGGGATTTCAGCGCGTCAAGATCGACGGCACTTTTCATGAACTCGCGGATGCGCCCGTGCTCGACAAGAAATTCCCGCACGACATCGACGTGGTGGTCGATCGTGTCGTGGTGCGGCCGGACATGGGCCAGCGGCTGGCGGAAAGTTTCGAGACCGCGCTGAAGCTGGCGGACGGGCTGGCGGTGATCGAATATGCCGATGCGCCGTCCCCCTCTTCTTCTCCTCTCCCTGAAAGGGGGAGGTCGAGCGCGAAGCGGTCGGGTGCAGGTCCGGTTGCGGACGGTGACCCCACCCCGGCGTTGCGGGCCGACTTTCCCCTTGCAGGCGAGGGTGAAAAAAAGAAAACCGCAAAGATCCACGACAAGAGCGGCCCCGAGCGCATCCTGTTCTCGGAGAAATTCGCCTGCCCGGTGTCCGGGTTTACGATTCCGGAAATCGAGCCGCGGCTGTTCTCCTTCAACAATCCCTATGGCGCCTGCCCGGAATGCGGCGGCCTCGGGGTCGAGCAGCATGTCGACGAAGAGCTGGTCATTCCCGACAAGGAGTTGACGCTGCGCCGCGGCGCCATCGCGCCGTGGGCGAAATCGTCCTCGCCCTATTACATCCAGACCCTGACGGCGCTAGGCAAGTTCTACAAGTTCACGCTGGAAACCAGATGGAAGGACCTGCCGAAGAAGACGCAGGCCGCCCTCCTGCACGGCTCCGGCGACGACGAGATCAAGTTTTCCTACGAAGACGGGGTGCGCTCCTACGACACCAAGAAGCCGTTCGAAGGCGTCATCACCAATATCGACCGCCGCTATCGCGAAACCGAGAGCGAATGGGCGCGCGAGGAACTCGCCAAATATTTCTCCGACGTGCCCTGCGAAGGCTGCCGCGGCTATCGGCTCAAGCCGGAGGCGCTGTGCGTCAAGATCGGCGGCAAGCATATCGGCGAGATCAGCGAACTGTCGGTGCGATCAGCCGGTGAATGGTTCGAGACCGTGCCGGAAGCGCTCAACGCCCAGCAGAACGAGATCGCCGCGCGGGTGCTGAAGGAAATCCGCGAGCGGCTGTCGTTCCTGTTGGACGTCGGCCTCAATTACCTGACCCTGGCGCGCGCCTCCGGCACCCTGTCGGGCGGCGAGAGCCAGCGCATCCGCCTCGCCTCGCAGATCGGCTCCGGCCTCACCGGCGTGCTCTATGTGCTGGACGAGCCGTCGATCGGCCTGCACCAGCGCGACAATGCGCGGCTGCTGGATACGTTGAAGCGGCTGCGCGACCTCGGCAACACCGTGATCGTGGTCGAGCACGACGAGGACGCGATCCGGCTCGCCGACCACGTGCTCGACATCGGCCCCGGCGCCGGCATGCATGGCGGCCATATCGTGGCGCAGGGCACGCCGGCCGAGATCATGCGCAATCCAAAGTCGCTGACCGGCAAATATCTTACCGGCGAATGTTCGGTCGACGTGCCGGAGCGGCGGCCGCCGAACCATCGCCGCACCATCAAGGTGGTCAACGCCCGCGGCAACAATCTGAAAAACGTCTCGGCTGAAATCCCGCTCGGGCTGTTCACCTGCGTCACCGGCGTCTCCGGCGGCGGCAAGTCGACGCTCTTGATCGACACGCTCTACAAGGCGATCGCGCGAAAACTCAACAACGCCAGCGAAGGCGCAGCGCCCCACGACCGCATCGAGGGGCTGGAGCATATCGACAAGATCATCGACATCGACCAGTCGCCGATCGGCCGCACCCCGCGATCGAACCCTGCGACCT
>NZ_CAXUNQ010000009.1:0-115047 GCF_964252615.1 uncultured Bradyrhizobium sp. | reverse complement strand
TTGCAGCCGCAACAACCGGGACCCCGGCTCTGCAGCGCACCGCTCCGCAAGGGCTGCGCTGCGCTGCGTCCGGGGAACGCGCCCCGTGGAGTGCGATATTGCGGTAATGCAAAGTTGCGGCTGTTTGAAATTTGAAGCAGCAAGTCAAGCGCACGGGCGGCAGCCGAATAATACGTCGCCCTACGCGCGGCTAACTCAGCGGCTTCAGTCCGGCTTCGATTTCGGCGCGGCGCGGCTCCAGGAACGGTGGCAGTGCCAGTTTTTCGCCAAGCGTTTCCATCGGCTCGTCGGTGGCGAAGCCCGGTCCATCGGTCGCGATCTCGAACAGGATGCCATTCGGCTCGCGGAAGTACAGGCTACGGAAATAAAACCGGTCCACTTCGCCGCTGTTCGGAACGCCGGATTCGTTCAGCCGTTGCACCCACGCCGCGTACTGCGCATTGTCAGGCGTGCGGAAGGCGACGTGATGCACACCGCCGGCGCCCTGCCGCGCCATCGGTCCTTTCTGCTCGATGACATGCAGTTCCGCGGCGATACCGCCCTCGCCCATCGCAAATACCTGGACCGGCACATCTTCATAGCCATAATCGCGGACACGGGTCATGTTCATGACGTCCGTGAGGACCGCAGCGGTACGACCAAGATCGTGGACGCTCAGTATGACAGGCCCGAGCCCGCGGATCTGGTGCTCCGGCGGTATGCTGCTTTTCTCCCATGGCGACGCTGCACCCTCGCCTCCGTCATCGATCAGAACCAGTCGCTGGCCTTCGCCGTCCTCGAATGGCAGGGTCATGCGGCCATCGACCTCGGCCACCTTGCCCGTCTTTACGCCAGCCTTGATCAGGCGATCGTGCCAGAAGGCAAGGCTCGCCGTGCCGGCGATGCGCAATCCGGTGCGCGAAATACTGTTGGTGCCGCGCCGCTCCGGTGCAGCCGGAAAATCAAAAAAGGTCAGATCGGTGCCGGGATTGGCCTTTGCATCGGCGTAAAACAGGTGATAGGCGCTGACATCGTCCTGATTGACGGTTTTCTTCACCAGCCGCATGCCGAGCACGCCGGTATAAAAGGCGAGATTTTCGCGCGGTTTCGCCGAAATCGCGGTCAGATGATGAATTCCGGTCAGTTGCATTGCATTATCCTTGGTCGTTTCCCGGGGAAAATCGGCGTGCGCACTTTGGCCTCGTTGCGGATCATGTAGGATGCAACCCGAAGACTCGCCAGCCGAACCGTTGCCGCCTGTTTCCAGGAAACTGATCATGCCCGGGCACCTCATAGTCACTGACGAAGACGCGACCCGCGTGATCACGCTGCGCAGGCCCGAAAAAAAGAATGCGATCACGCAGAATATGTATCGCGCCATGAGCGATGCGATCGACACCGCGCAGAACAATCCGTCGATCCGCTGCATCATCATCACCGGAGGTTCCGGCGTGTTCACGGCTGGAAACGACGTCGAGGACTTTCTGAAGGACGGCACCTCGAGCGGCGACACCCCCCGCGCTTCCAACGCCATCAAATTCCTTTATTCGCTGGCGCACAACGTCAAGCCGATCATCGCTGCGGTCGATGGCGTCGCAATCGGTATCGGCACCACCATGCTGTTCCACTGCGATTATGTGCTCGCCAGCAAGACGGCGACGTTTTCGACGCCGTTCATCCATCTCGGCCTGGTTCCGGAAGGAGCCTCCAGCCTGTTGATGCCGCGTACCATGGGACACCAGCGCGCCTTCGCCACGCTGGTAATGGGGCGTACCATCAACGCCGACGATGCGCGCGTGGCCGGCTTCGTCAATACCGTCGTGGCGCCAGGGCACACCGAAGCCGAGGCACGCAAGGTGGCGCGTGAAATCTGCGCGTTGCCGGTGGAAGCCGTTGCGATCTCGCGGAAACTTCTCAAGCTGCCGCCCGAGGACTTGACCCGCAGGATCGACCAGGAAAGCCATCTGTTCGGCGAGCGAATGCGCTCGAAGGAAGCGGTTGCCGCCTTCAGGGCATTCGTTGCACGCAAGAAGGCCTGACGTTGAGGTTCGCGTTCGCCGCTGCGCTGATCGGCCTGGCATCGAACGCTGTTGCCGAACCCGTCGCTCCGGTCGAACTGCGAATACTGGCGATCAACGACTTCCACGGCAATCTGCGGCCGCCGCCCGGCGGCATCAGAATTGCCGATCCGGACGACACGGCCAGAAAGGTTACGGTGCCGGCCGGCGGCGCCGAACACATGGCGACGCTGATCAAGCAACTCCGCGCCGGCAGCACCAACAACATCTTCGTCGCGGCGGGCGACCTGATCGGCGCCAGCCCGTTTCTGTCGGCGATGTTTCACGACGAGCCGACCATCGAATCCCTGTCGATCATGGGCCTCGAGATCGCCTCGGTCGGCAATCATGAATTCGACGAGGGCATCGACGAATTGCGCCGCATGCAGAACGGCGGTTGCCATCCGATCGATAAATGCCAGGGACCGCGGCCATTTTCCGGCGCGACATTTCGCTACCTCGCCGCCAGTACCATCGAGAAAAGCACCGGCAAAACGATCTTTCCTCCGTACGAGATCAAATGGTTCGACGGTATTCCGGTCGCCTTTATCGGCCTGACGCTGAAGGGCACGCCGGACATCGTCTCGCCGCCCGGCGTGGCCGGGCTGGAATTCAAGGACGAGGCCGGAACGGTGAACGCGCTGGTGCCTGAGCTGAGGGCGCGCGGCGTCGAAGCGATCGTCGTTCTGATTCACGAAGGCGGCTTTCCGACCGGCGGTTATAATGAGTGTCCGGGCATCTCGGGGCCGATCGTCGATATCGTCAAACGGTTCGACAGGGCCATCGACGTGATAGTCAGCGGCCACACCCACCAGGCCTATACCTGCGAGATCGACGGACGGCTCGTCACCAGCGGCGACAAATTCGGCACCATCGTCACGGCAATCGACCTCAAGCTCGATCGCGGAACGCGCGACATCGTTGGCGCCAGGGCCGACAACATCATCGTCCGCACCGGCGTCTACGCCAGGGATTCGGAGCAAGCCGCGCTGCTTGAGGCCTATGACAAGGTCGCCGGACCGATCGCCAACCGTGTCGCCGGCTCGATCGCGGCCACGCTCTCGCGCGCGCCCAACGAAGCGGGCGAGAGCGTTCTTGGTGACATCATTGCCGACGCGCAGTTGGCTGCGACGCGCGGTGACAGCAATGGCGCAGCGATCGCATTCACCAACCCGGGCGGAATCAGGACCGACATCGTGAAGAAACCGGATGGATCGGTCAGTTATGCCGATCTGTTCGCCAGCCAGCCGTTCCGGAATCAACTGGTAACGCTGACGCTCACAGGCGCCGGGATCAAAGACATGCTGGAGCAGCAGTGGCTCGATCCCGCGCGGCCACGCATTCTGCAGGTTTCAAAAGGATTCAGCTATGCGTGGGATAGCACGAAGCCGTTCGGTCGACGCGTAATGGCCGATCGCATGTCCCTGAACGGTCAGCGGATCGATCCGGCGACGGCCTATCGCGTCACCGTGAACAATTTCCTCGCTGTCGGCGGCGATGGTTTTACCGTGCTGAAGGACGGCGCCGGCCTGCGGTTTGGCGGCTACGACGTCGAGGCCTTGTACACTTATTTCCGGACCAGCAGCCCGATCTCGCCGACCACGCCTGACCGGATCGCCCGTGTGAATTGACCCCGACGCCGACCCGTGTTTTCACCGGCTGCTCTTTCGGAACGCGCAACAAGCAACTAGCTTATCTTTCTCTCGCAGCCGCACATTCGCGCCGGATTTCCTGCATGACAACGCTTCTGCTGACTCACCGGGCAAGCCTCGACCATCTAACCCCGCCAGGACACCCGGAGCGGCCGGATCGAATCCGTGCGGTCGATCAGGTTCTGGCCGATAGCCGCTTTGAAAAACTTGTGCGCGAACAAGCCCCCGAGGGCACGCTCGACCTGGTTACGCTATGTCACGACGAGCATTACGTCGAAGAACTGCGACGTATTGCGCCTGACCGGGGCCTGATCTATCTCGACGGCGATACGTCGATGTCGCCCGGGACATGGGAAGCGGTCATGCGGGGCGTCGGCGGCGCGGTTGCCGCCACCGACGCGGTGATGTCGGGCGCGGCGGACAATGCCTTTGTCGCGATGCGCCCCCCGGGACATCACGCCGAAATCAACAAGCCAATGGGGTTCTGCTTCTTCGATTATGCGGCGATCGCCGCGCGTCACGCCCAGCGCAAATACGGCATCGCCCGCGCCGCCGTGGTCGACTTCGACGTGCATCATGGCAACGGCACCCAGGATATCTTCTGGGCCGATCCGACCATGATGTATTGCTCGACCCACCAGATGCCGCTGTTCCCCGGCACCGGCGCCACCGGCGAACGCGGCGAGCATGACACCATCGTCAACGCGCCACTGGCGCCAAATGACGGAGCAGGGAAATTCCATGCCGCTTTCGAAAACCTGATTTTGCCGCAACTGCAGAAATTCGCACCGGAACTGATCGTCATTTCCGCCGGATTCGACGCGCATCGCCGCGATCCGCTGGGGAACATCAATCTCGACGCGGAAGATTTCGGCTGGGTCACGCGCAAGTTGATGGATGTCGCCTACACAAGCGCGGGCGGTCGCGTGGTTTCCGTGCTTGAAGGCGGTTATGATCTGCAAGGCCTGAAGGAGTCGGTCGCAGCCCATGTCACCGCATTGATGGGTGCGTGAACTCCCGCCACAATGGGTCCGCAAAATATCTTCAAGTCGGCGACGGTAAGGACATTCAGGACACGCAATATGGCCGAAAACCCCCATGTGGACGTAAGGACGCTGAGCTTCGAGCGCGCGATCGAAGAGCTGGAATCGATCGTCAAACGCCTCGAAGACGGCAAGGTGCCGCTGGAAGAGTCGGTGGTCATTTACGAGCGGGGCGAAGCCCTGAAGCGCCGCTGTGAGGAATTGCTGCGGCAGGCCGAAGCGCGGGTCGACAAGATCACCACCGATGCCGATGGCCAGGTGACCGGGACGGAGCCGCTGGACGTCCAGTAACCGCATGCGTGTTGGTCGCACCGGTTCTGCTCGTGCCGCGGTGACCCCGAACCCTACGGTCCGGAATCGCATGTCGGCGGACGGAGACCTTCTTCCGCGTTCGCCGGGACGACCCACGGTGAAGATTTGCGGCTGAATTAGCTCTTGGCGCGTTGCACAGCCTGATATAGTCCGGCTGTAGTCCGGGGATCATGAGTAGTGCGCGTTCAGCACCGCCATATCATTTATGTGCAAGGATACGATCCGCGCGGCCTTGCGCAGTATTACCGCATGTTCAGAACCGAACTGCGGAAGTTCGGCAAGCTTTACGGCATTGCCGCCATTACCAGCCGGCCGGAAAGCGCTCCGGATGGTGAGAAGGCGTCCTGGACCATTGAAACCAAGGGTCCGGATTGGCAGACCCGTACCCACTACGATTTCCTCCGGACGGAAGACTTCATTCAAAACGATCTCGCTTGGCCGATATGGCGCACCGTCTTCCGTGCCGTGATCATTTACTGGCGTCTGGTGTTCGGGGGCACCATCGCCCGGTTCTGGAAAGCGCATTGGCGATTTGCGACTTTCATCACCTATCCGCATTTCCTGCTGTTTAATGAAGCCTTGTGGTCGGCGGGGATCGCCGTTGGCTTCGGATGGGGACTTGAGGCGCTCGGGATTCCTGCGTTCCTCAGCATCGCTGCAGCAATCGCGCTGTTTGTCGCCGTGCTCGGCACGCTGCTGAAATATACGGAAAACCTGACATACCTGCTCTATCTGCTGTCCGATACAATCTGGACCTGGGAATTTTCTCACCGCCAGCGGCCGGAATGGGATCAGCGCATCGAGCGCTTTGCCCGGCATCTCGTCAATGTCGCCAAGACCAGCGGTGCCCAGGAGATCGTCATTGTCGGCCACAGTTCGGGGTCGTTCCTGGGCGCCGAAATTCTGGCGCGCGCGCTCAGGCTCGATCCGGACCTCGGACGGCATGGCCCGCGGGTCATGCTGCTGACCATCGGCGGCAACTTCCCCATCGTCGGTTTTCACGCCGTGTCGCGTGATTTCCGGGATCATCTGCGCCAGCTCGCAATCGAACCTTCGATCGGCTGGATCGACTGTCAATCGCGCAAGGATGTCATGAATTTCTATCCGTTCGACCCGATTGGCGGTCACGGCATCGATGTCGGCGCCGTCAGGCGCAATCCCACCGTCGTCGCGGTCCGATTCCGGGAAATCATCAAGCCGGAGCATTACGACCGTTTTCGCTGGAAGTTCTTCCGGGTTCATTTCCAGTTCGTCATGGCCAACGAACGGCCTCATGCTTACGATTTTTTCATGATTGTTTGCGGCCCGGTGCCCCTGAAGGAGCGCATGGCTGACCAGGCTGCATCGCTGGCCATCGCTGCGGCAGACGCCAGCACGCGCGAAATAGGCTGGAAAAGGTTGGAAACCGGGTCAAATGCCGGCCTGGATGCCTCCGAAACGGGCAGGATGGAACCGACCGCTGTTCGACGAGGTTAATTCTTGCCTGGCATGCTCGTCCGAGATTGGCCAAGCCTCGGCGGTTGGCTTTGGCGGCTGCTTTGGTGTAAAGGTGGACGCGATAGGGGGTGACGACAGAGGCACTGCCGCCGCTTTCTCATGGGTGGTAAGCGCCTCAATTAACTATCGAAAATGCTTCTGCCGGATGACGCCGCAACAACTGATATGTGTCACAGTTATCAATCGGAGCGCACTCTGGGCTGCAAAATCAAGGCTTCCTTTCTCAGGAAAGCCATCGGGCACCTCGGTTTCGCTGCCAATGTGCAGCCGTCTTACTTCGACAGCCCGTCCCCGACATGCAAAATTGGAATATCGCCGTGACCGAATTTAGTAAAACTCCGCTTCTTGATACCATCCGCACGCCGGACGATCTGCGCCGCCTCAAGGTGGACCAAGTCCAGCAGGTTGCCGATGAATTGCGGATGGAAACCATCGACGCCGTCTCCGTCACCGGTGGCCATTTCGGCGCCGGCCTTGGCGTCGTCGAACTGACGACGGCGCTGCATTACGTGTTCGATACGCCCCGTGACCGTCTGATCTGGGACGTCGGGCATCAGGCGTATCCCCACAAGATCCTTACCGGCCGCCGCGACCGTATCCGGACCTTGCGCACCGGCGGTGGATTGTCGGGTTTCACCAAGCGCACCGAGAGCGACTACGATCCGTTCGGCGCCGCCCACTCTTCGACTTCAATCTCGGCGGCGCTCGGCATGGCGGTGGCGCGCGATCTTTCTGGCGGCAAGAACAACGTCATAGCCGTAATCGGCGACGGCGCGATGTCCGCCGGCATGGCCTATGAAGCCATGAACAATGCCGGCGCGATGAACTCCCGGCTGATCGTCATCCTCAACGACAACGACATGTCGATTGCGCCGCCGGTCGGCGCGATGTCGGCCTATCTGTCGCGACTATATTCGGGCAAGACCTACCGCTCGCTGCGCGAAGCCGGCAAGCAGCTCGGCAAGCATCTGCCCAAGCTGATCGCCGACCGCGCCGGCCGCGTGGAGGAATATTCCCGCGGCTTCATGGTCGGCGGCGGCACATTGTTCGAGGAACTCGGCTTTTATTATGTCGGCCCGATCGACGGCCACAATCTCGACCACCTGTTGCCGGTCCTGAAGAACGTTCGCGACATGGAAACCGGGCCGATCCTGGTTCATGTCGTGACCCAAAAAGGTAAAGGCTACGGCCCCGCCGAAGCCGCTGCCGATAAATATCATGCCGTGGTCAAGTTCGACATCGCGACCGGCGCGCAATCCAAGTCCAAGCCCAATGCACCATCCTATCAAAACGTATTCGGCCAAAGCCTCGTCAAGGAAGCCCAAAAGGACGACAAGATCGTCGGTATTACCGCGGCAATGCCCTCGGGCACCGGCATCGATATTTTCGCAAAAAGCTTCCCCGAGCGTACCTTCGACGTCGGCATCGCCGAACAGCATGCCGTGACCTTCGCGGCGGGACTTGCGACCGAAGGCTACAAGCCATTCTGCGCCATCTATTCGACCTTTCTGCAGCGCGGGTACGACCAGATCGTCCACGACGTGGCGATCCAGGGCCTGCCGGTCCGCTTCGCGATCGATCGCGCCGGCCTGGTCGGCGCCGACGGCGCGACCCATGCGGGTTCGTTTGATAACGCCTATCTCGGCTGCCTTCCGGGCTTCGTCATCATGGCGGCGTCGGACGAGGCCGAACTGGTGCACATGGTGGCGACGCAGGTTGCGATCAACGATCGCCCCAGCGCGGTGCGCTACCCGCGCGGCGAAGGCCGCGGCGTCGAGATGCCGGAATTCGGCGTTCCGCTTGAGATCGGCAAGGGCCGTATTATCAGGGGAGGCACCAAGGTCGCGCTGCTATCGTTCGGCACCCGTCTAGCCGAATGCGAAAAGGCTGCCGACGAACTGGCCGCGCATGGCCTCTCCACCACCATCGCCGATGCGCGCTTCATGAAGCCGCTGGATCTCGATCTGGTGCTCAAACTCGCGCGCGAGCATGAGATTCTCCTCACCATTGAAGAAGGCGCGATCGGCGGTTTCGGTTCGCATGTGATGCAGGCGCTGGCCGACCATGGGATGCTCGATGGCGGCTTGCGGATGCGTTCGCTGGTACTGCCGGATGTGTTCCTCGACCACGATTCACCGAACGCGATGTACGCCCGCGCCGGCCTCGACGCCAAGGGCATCGTCACCAAGGTGTTCGAAGCCCTCGGCAAGGATTTCAAGGCCGAAACGGTGAAGCTGGCCTGAGTTTTGCGGACTGCCAATGCGTTCGTCGTTGCGAGGAGCGCTTGCAATGCAATCCGGCGTCGTCTCTGGTTCCGATTGCTTCGCTTCGCGCGCAATGACGACGAGATACCATGAAAGTGTATCTGGCAGGTCCCGAAGTGTTCCTGCCGGATGCCATTGACGTCGGGCGGCACAAAGCCGACCTCTGCGCGCGCTACGGGCTGAGCGGATCGTACCCGCTGGATAATGTCATCGATCCCACGGCAGCCGATGCGTCGTTGCAAATATTCCGTGCCAACCAGGCCATGATGAACGAAGCCGATGCCATCATCGCCAACCTGACGCCGTTTCGCGGGCCGAGTGCGGATGCCGGTACCGTTTATGAATTAGGCTACATGGCAGCGGGCGGTAAACTGTGTCTGGGCTACTCGAACGATCCCACGCTTTATGCCGACCGGGTCGCGCGGTTTACCGCCGTAAAGCCGCGCGGCGACCGCCTGACCGACGCTGAAGGTCTGACGGTCGAAAACTTCCGCTTTCCGGACAATCTGATGATAATACATGCGCTCGACCTGTATGGCTGCCCGCTGATCGTGCCGCTAACGGCACCTTCGGATATCTGGCACGACCTCACCTGGTTCGAGGCGTGCGTGAAACTAGCCGCGACTCGACTAGCGAGTTGACCTTGCCAAAACAAGACAGCCCTCCTTCTCTCCGCAAGCGCGCCGATATGCTGCTGGTCGAGCGCGGCGTGTTCGAAAGTCGCGCCCGCGCCCAGGCCGCGATTGAGGCTGGTCTCGTCGTCGCCAATGACAAACAGGTTCTGAAACCATCCGAAGGACTTCCGGCTGATGCCATATTGCAGGCACAGCCGGCGCATCCGTTCGTGTCGCGCGGCGGTGTTAAGCTTTCGGGCGCGCTGGAGCAATATCGGATCGAAATCGAAAATCGTGTCTGTCTCGATGTCGGTGCCTCCACCGGTGGCTTCACCGAGGTACTGCTCGCGGGCGGCGCCAGCCTGGTGTTTGCGATCGATGTCGGTCACGGCCAGCTGCATCCGTCGCTGCATGGTCATCCTCGAATAGTTTCCATGGAAAAAACCGACATTCGCAATCTTGACGGCACGCGGTTGCCAATGCGGCCGGATGTCGTCGTCATCGACGTAAGCTTCATCTCGCTGAAGGCCGTATTGCCGGTGGCGCTGTCGCTGGCGGCGGCGCCGATGCGCCTGCTGGCGCTGATCAAGCCGCAATTCGAAGCACCGCGAAAGCATTTGAAGCGCGGCATCGTCCGCGATGCGACAGTGCATCGACAGGTCTGCGACGACATCACGGCATTGGCGACCTCGCTCGGATGCACGGACGTCCAGGTGTTTCCGTCATCGATCGCCGGCGGCGACGGCAATGTCGAATTCTTCATCGGCGCGCGCCGTGGCTGAACGTCTCGCCATCGACCACGTCGGCCATCGCGGCGACGGCGTGGCATTCGCCGGCGGGCAAGCCGTGTTCGTGCCATACACGCTCGGCGGCGAAGCCGTCGAAGCCGGTGCGGTGCCAGGTCATCCCGATCGCAGACTGCTATTGCGGGTCGCGACCGCAAGCGCGGAACGGATTGCGCCGTTTTGTCCGTATTTCGGCGCCTGCGGCGGCTGCGCCATCCAGCATTGGCAGCCGCAAGCGTATCGCGCATGGAAACGGCGGATCGTGGTGGATACGCTCGCCCATGCGGCAATCGAATGCCCGGTCGGTGACCTCATCGATGCCCATGGCAGCGGTCGGCGGCGCATCACCGCGCATGCGCGGAGCGGCAGTTCCGGCGATCTGCGAATAGGTTTTGCCGCGGCGGGCAGCCATGCGATTGTCGAGATCGAGGCCTGCCCGATTCTCGATTCCGGACTGCACGGCGCACTTGATGCCGCGCGAGCGCTCGCCGACGTCTTGAAGCCGACTGCAAAACCGCTGGATGTCCAGGTCACCGCTACCCAGGGCGGTCTCGATATCGATGTGCGGGGCTCGGGTCCGTTGCCACCGGCCATGATCGCATCGCTGTCACGCATAGCCGAGCAGCATGGATTGGCGCGGTTGACGCGGCATGGTGAACTGGTGCTGATGCGCACGCCGCCGGTTGTGGGTATGGGCATCGCGGCCGTGGAGCTGCCGCCAGGCTCATTCCTGCAGGCGACCGCGGCGGGCGAAGAAGCGCTCGCCGCGTTGGCGGCCAAGCATTGCCAGGGCGCAAAGCGCATCGCCGATCTGTTTTGCGGCGTCGGGCCGTTCGCGCTGCGGCTCGCAACGCGCACGCGCATTTCGGCATTCGACGGCGATGCCGGCGCGGTGATCGCGTTGCAGAAGGCTGCGGCCTCGACGCCCGGGTTGAAGCCGATCAAGGCTGAAAGGCGCGATCTGTTCCGGCGTCCGCTTGTGCCGCAGGAATTGCGCGACTTCGACGCGGTGGTATTCGATCCGCCACGGCAGGGGGCACAGGCGCAGGTGAGGCAACTGGCGGCCAGCAGGATACCCGTCATCGTCGCGGTGTCGTGCAATGCCGCGACGTTTGCCCGGGATGCGCGTATCCTGATCGACGGTGGCTACCGCATCGAAGGCGTAACGCCGGTCGACCAGTTCCGCCATACGCCGCATGTGGAATTGGTGGCGCGGTTCACGCGGGGAAGGTAGGTCTGCGTGAAAAGCGCAGCCTCGCCTCCTGAACGCGCTACGGCATTCTTCATGCCGCTGCGCGGAGTTCCGTTACGGCCCCGGCTGCAGCGCACCACAACGCGAAGAGGCCGCCCGCTGCGTTGCGTTCGGGGCGCGACTACCGGCCCCACCTGTCCTGCCAGATCTTCTCGCCGATCATGCAATTCACCCGCTGCTCTTTGTCGGCGATCGGGACAACGCGGCGTTCCGGCGTCCGGTTCGCGACCTCGAGCACAAGCTTGGTCCGGATCGCCTCCTTGAACTTATCACGGTCCTTGATCGTCACCACGAACGCGCCGGGCCCGCCGATCACGCAGTCTTCATAATAGAAATCGAGATTGTCGATATCCATGGTCGAATAGGACGGCTCTTTCACCATGATCGGCAGGCCGTTGATGGTGACGCCCTTCTCGACCGCGGCATCGCGCGCGCCGGTTACGGGCGCGCCGTTGTTGTTGGGGCCATCGCCGGAGATATCGATGACGCGACGCAAGCCCCGATGCGGATTCTCATCGAACAGCGGCATCGCGAAATTGATTGCGCCTGATATCGAGGTGCGCGATGCCCGGCGGATCGGCGTTTTCATGATTTCGGCGGCAACCGCGTCGGCCGATTCCGGGCCGTCGATCAGCCGCCACGGAATGATGATCTTCTGGTCGCTGGAGGCCGCCCACTCGAAATAGGTGATCGAAATCTTGCCGTTCGGGCCGGTCTTCAGCGCCTGCAGAAATTCCTTGGAGACGATGGCCTGCGCATAACCTTCGCGCTGGATGGCAAGCTCATCCATGTCCATCGAATAAGACACATCGACAGCGAGAACAAGTTCGACATCGACCGACGGCAGCTCCCTGGTGTCGGCCAGTTGGGCTCCGGGGTTCGGCGCGGCGACGCCGACAACGTTACCGCCGGCTATCGCCCCGGCGACAAGCACGGCCCCGATCGAGACACACCAGCGCATAGCGGGCCCTCCGGTCATCTGCGACGATGGTGGCACGCAACGGGGCCGACGAAAAGCAGGAACATCGGTTCTCCATCACATTCAAGTCAGCGAGCGGACGCCGTATTCAGGGAAGCCGCTCGCAAAGGCGGTGGTTTCGCGGAAAGCCGGAACGTTGTATTCTGGCCTGAGAACCGCGAAACGTCAGGAGGTGCCGCCGGAATGATCGAACCCATCGTCAAGCCACGCACCAAGGCCAAAACCAAAACCGAACGGCCGAAGCTGCACAAGGTCATCCTGGTCAATGACGACTTCACCCCGCGCGAGTTCGTCGTCACGGTCCTGAAGGCGGAATTCCGCATGACCGAGGACCAGGCACATAAGGTGATGATCACCGCGCACCAGCGCGGCGTTTGCGTCGTTGCGGTCTTCACCAAAGACGTCGCCGAGACCAAGGCGACACGCGCCACCGACGCCGGCCGCGCCAAAGGCTACCCGCTGCTGTTTACAACGGAACCGGAAGAGTAGACAAAGAACCCGACCACCGTCGCGAGGAGCGCAAGCGACGAAGCGATCCAGTCCACACCCGTCCTTCGAACTGCTTCGCTTCGCTCGTAATGACAGTCAGGCCGGCGCCGGTACTTCGTCCAGCAACCCGAAAACCCGTTCCGCTTTGGAAAATCCGGCGATCGGAAACTCGCCGAGATCGGTCCAGGTTCCGGCGCCGCACATTCCGACGAAGTTTGCGGAGGCGACCACCGTGCGATGCAGGCTGCCTGCAATTTTCTCCAGCCGGGCGGCCAGATTGACCGCAGGACCGATGCAGGTGAAATCGAGGCGATTGCCGCCTCCAATATTGCCGTAAAGTACCGTGCCGATGTGGAGCGCCAGACCGAATCGAAATTGCTCCACGATGTGACCGCCTTCGGAATAGCTCAGGCTGGCCACGCTGCCCCGGCATTCATCGACCGCTTCGAAAACCCGATTGCAAATTTGCGCGGCGTTACCGTTATCTGCCGCTACCGGAAATACCGCCAACAGACCGTCGCCCATGAATTTGAGCACTTCGCCGCCACGCCGCATGATGGCTTCGACCTGGCAGGATGCGTTCGCCCGGCCGTTGCCCGACATAGGTCTCCAGCAAGGTCGCCGCGGTGCGCCGGAGCGCAAAAATTTCGCCGAGGCGCGAGAACGGCACGACCAGGGTCCTGAGCGCCGTGAGCTGCGCCTCGCTGAAACCACCCGGTTGCTTCGTGCTCCAGCTAGAGGCATGAACCGCGCCGTCGGTAAAACGAAGCGGCAGCGCGATATAGCCGGTGACGCCTTCCGCCCGCATATCGTCGAAAAAGGGAAAGCGCCGGCTTTCCTGGTCGTCCATCCGATACGCAACCTCGATACCCTCACGAAACACGATTGCCAGCGGGCTATTGGTGAATTCCGGCGAATCCAGAAGATCATAGGCGGCGGTGCCGACCGTCACCTCGGCCCCGGGCCGCCAGATGAAGTTACGGCCCATAACATCCGGGTGCAGCGTACGCACGAACGCACCGACCCTCCACAGCGGCACACCCGCTGCGACCAGACGCTCGCAGGTCTGCTCCAGCAGCGCGGCCGGATTTGGCGCCGACCGCGCGCCATCGATCAGCCAGCCGGTGATGCTCTGGAGTTCGACGGCCGGCACGCTATCCCACCTGGCCGCGATGTCGGAGGAAATGGTCCGCCAGCACGCAGGCCATCATGGCTTCGCCCACCGGCACCGCACGAATGCCGACGCAGGGATCGTGACGGCCTTTGGTCATGATATCAGCGTCCGCGCCGGTGCGATCCACGGTGCGGCGCGGCGACAGAATCGACGAAGTCGGCTTCACCGCAAACCGCGCCACCACGGGCTGGCCGGTCGAAATGCCGCCCAGAATGCCGCCGGCATGATTGCTGATGAAGCCCGGCCCATGATTGGTCATTCGCATCTCGTCGGCGTTTTGCTCGCCGGATAATTCCGCGGCGCCAAAGCCTGCGCCGATCTCGACGCCCTTCACCGCATTGATGCTCATCAGCGCCGCTGCAAGTTCACCATCGAGCTTGGCGTAGACCGGCGCGCCGAGCCCCGCCGGCACGCCTTCCGCGATGACCTCGATCACCGCGCCGATCGATGAGCCGCGCTTGCGGATGTCGTCGAGATAGCCCTCGAAAAACGCGGCCTTGCCCTTGTCCGGACAGAAGAACGGGTTGCGGCTTATCTCGTCCCAGTCCCATGTCTCACGATCGATTTTGTGCGGCCCCATCTGCACCAGTGCGGCGCGCACGGTCATGCCGGGCACGATTCTGCGGGCGATGGCGCCCGCCGCCACCCGCGTCGCGGTCTCGCGCGCCGAGGCGCGGCCGCCGCCGCGATAGTCGCGCAGGCCATATTTCGCCTCATAGGTGAAGTCGGCATGGCCGGGACGATACTTGTCCCTGATGTCGGAATAATCCTTCGAGCGCTGGTCGGTGTTCTCGATCAGGAGCGCGATCGGCGTCCCAGTCGTGACCTGCACGCCGGTGTCCGGATGCGCCATCACGCCGGACAGGATTTTCACCGCGTCGGCTTCCTGGCGCTGGGTGGTGAAGCGTGATTGCCCGGGACGGCGGCGATCGAGATCGTGCTGGATGTCTTCCGCCGTCAAGGCGAGTTGCGGCGGGCAGCCATCGACCACGCAGCCGATCGCGACTCCATGGCTCTCGCCGAAGGTCGTGACTCGAAACAGGTGACCGAAGGTGTTGAAGGACATTGGTCGCACCAAACGTAGCGAAAACCGCTACTCGTCGTAGCGAGAAGTGGCGAAAATCGCAACTTTCGTCGTGCCCGGCCTTGTGCCGGGCATCCATCCTTCGACAATAGCAGAGACGTAGATGGCCGGAACAAGTCCGGCCATGACGGGTAGAGAGTTCGCGCAGCCTTAACTATATTTCGTCACGCCGCAGTTGCTGAACACGTAAACAACGCCCTGTTCGATGAACAAATCGGCGGCGCTGGACGTCGTTTCGATGCCGAGCGCCACCATCAGCGCCCGGGCGGTGCCGCCATGGGCCACGGCGACGGTGTCGGCCTTTAGACAAGCATACCAGTCTCGCATTCGAATCTGCACCGCGGCATAGCTTTCGCCGCCCGGCGGCGGCACCGTCCATTTATCGATCTGGCGGATCGCAAACAGTTCCGGATCCAACGCTTGCATTTGCGCCAGCGTCGAGCCCTCCCACTGGCCGTAGCCGATTTCGCGCAGACGATCGTCGAGGGTATAGCCGTCCGCGAGCAGGCCGAGTTCGGAGCGAACCAGATCCATGGTATGCCGCGCCCGCTGCAACGGGCTTGCGACGAAATCCAGGCTCGATGCGACGCGTCCGTCGCGCTTAAACAGATCGGCGAGGATGGCGCCGGCATGCGCGGCCTGCGTTCGCCCGAGATCGTTGAGCGGCGTGTCGATGCCGCCCTGCAGGCGGCCTTCGACGTTCCAGTCGGTCTCGCCGTGGCGAATGTAATAGATGGTCGGCATATCTCGCTCCCCGTCATTGCCGGACTTGGCCCGGCCCATCCATGTCTTGGATGACGCAAAGACGTGGATGCCCGGGCATGACGGCGCGCCCGGAACGACGGCATCAGGACGGATGCGGCCGGGCCACGCCCGCGTAGGACGACACTAATCATTCCTTGTTCAGCGAATTGCTGAGCGAAATATCCGGCGCATCGGGCCGCTTCATCCCGACCACGTGATAGCCGGAATCGACGTGATGGACCTCGCCGGTGACGCCGCGCGACAGGTCGGACAACAGATAGAGCGCGCTGTCGCCGACTTCTTCGATGGTGACGGTGCGGCGCATCGGCGCGTTGTATTCGTTCCATTTCAGAATGTAGCGGAAGTCGCCGATCCCCGATGCCGCCAGCGTCTTGATCGGCCCCGCCGAAATCGCGTTGACGCGGATGTTGTTGCTGCCCATGTCGGCGGCGAGGTAGCGCACGCTGGCCTCCAGCGCTGCCTTGGCCACGCCCATCACGTTGTAATGCGGCATCCATTTCTCGGCGCCGTAATAGGTCAGCGTCAGAATCGAACCGCCATCGGTCATCAGCTTTTCAGCGCGCTGCGCAATCGCGGTCAGTGAATAACAGCTGATCAGCATCGTCTTGGAGAAATTATTCGCAGTGGTTTCAATATAGCGGCCGTCGAGTTCATCTTTGTCCGAGAACGCGATCGCATGCACGACGAAATCTATTTTGCCCCACTTTTCCTTGAGCATGTCGAAAGCCGCATCGATGGTCGCGGGATCGGTGACATCACAGTGGCCGAGCAGCAACCCGCCCAGTTCCTTGGCCAGCGGCTCGACGCGCTTTTTCAGCGCATCGCCCTGCCAGGTCATCGCAATCTCCGCGCCGGCCGCGTGGCACGCTTTCGCGATGCCCCATGCGATCGAGCGGTTATTGGCGACGCCCAGAATCACCCCGCGCTTGCCCTGCATCAGGTCTGAATGATCCGCCATTCCGTTTCCCATTCGATAGAATCGACCCTGTCGGGGTACACCAGCACCTGGCCTTGGTACACCCTAAATGTGCGCTCCAGACGGGCGTTTCGCGTCCCAATGTTAACGGAATAGTCCCGTTATTTCGGTGTTATGTTAGGCAGGGCGTCAATGGTGCCGAACCCGCCCCACAAACCCAGGACCAGGTGTGAATGACCGCGTTTCGCGACGACGTTGAAGCCATGATCCCGGCACTGCGCCGCTACGCGCGCGCGCTCGCGCGCGATGCGGATATCGCCGACGATCTGGTGCAGGATACGCTGGTGCGGGCGTTGCGTTCCGAGCGGCTGTTTCTCGGCGGCGATATCAGGAGCTGGCTCTACACCATCCTGACCAATCTCAACCGCAACCGCCGCCGCTCGCTGGCGCGGCGTCCGCAGTTCACGCCGCTTCTGGAAAATAATCCGGACGCCAGCGGCACCGAGGCAGAGGGCCGCGACATCGCCCGCGCGCTGGCGACTTTGGTAGAGGATCAGCGCTCGGTGCTTCTGCTGGTGATGCTGGAGGGGTTGAGTTACCGCGAGGTCGCAGACATCCAGGGCGTGCCGATCGGCACCGTGATGTCCCGCCTCGCCCGCGCCCGTGCGCATGTCAAGGCGTGCCTTGACGGCGCACGTCCGGCACTTCGCCGCGTGAAGTGATGCCAAGCGTTATGCATACGTATTAATCAGATTGGATAGAGACCAAGACAATGACCGATAAAGATATTCCCGTTACCGAGGACGAATTGCACGCGTACATAGACAACGAGTTGCCGTCGGAGCGTCGCGGCAGTGTCGAGGCATGGCTCTCGACCCACCCCGATGATGCCGAAAGGGTACAGGCGTGGCGCGCGATGGCGGAAGCCCTGCATGCGCGTTACGATGGCGTCGCCGACGAGGCGGTGCCTAAACGGCTCGAGATCGAGCGGCTGGTGCGGCAGCCGCGCAAATGGATGGTAGGCGCCGCTGCGGCAGCGCTGCTGGCATTCGTCGCCGGCGGCGGCGTCGGCTGGATGGCGCGCGGCGCGTCAGCCGCTCCCTCCGCGTTCCAGGATTTGACGGTCGATGCCCTCGATGCGCACAAGCTCTATGTGGTGGAAGTTCGTCACCCCGTCGAAGTGCCGGGAAGCGAGCGCGCGCATTTGCAGCAATGGCTAACCAAGCGCTGCGGCTGGAGCGTTCGCGCGCCGGTGCTGGACGCGACGGGACTGAAGCTCGTCGGCGGCCGGCTGTTGCCCGGTCCCGCCGGACCGGCGTCGTTCCTGATGTATGAAAGCCCGACCGGCGAACGCTTCACGCTCTACACCTCGCGCGCAAACACCAAGACCGCGCAGATGCGCTACACCGCCGCGGAGAACAGTGGCGCGATGTACTGGTCCGAAGACGGCGTCGGCTATGTGCTGTCGGGACCTACCGACAAGGACCGGCTGAACCAGGTCGCGCGGCTGGTGTATGATCAGGCGGAGAAAGCCGGCGGGTGAGGAAAAACGGCATCATGCGCGGGCTCGACCCGCGCAGCCATCGATCTTCACAGGCAGCATTTTTTCGAAACGGACTGCCGGGTCAAGCCCGGCAATGACGCAGCATATACGCTTCACCCGAGATCGCTTCTCGGATTATACGGATGGTCATCCCGCCATTTTTCCATCAGCGCTTCAAGTTTGGCATCGTTGCCGTCGGGCAGCATGATGCGGGTGATGAAATACAGGTCGCCGGCGCCGCCGGCTTTTGGCAGGCCCTTGCCTTTCAGACGGAAGGTGCGCCCGCTCGAGGTATTTTTCGGGACCGACAACTCGACCGCGCCATTCAGCGTCGGGACACGAACCTTGGCCCCGAGCACCGCCTCATACAGCGTGATCGGCAGATCGACGCGAAGGTCGCTGCCGTCGACCTTGAAGAATGCATGCGGGGCGATGCTGATGGTGATCAGCAGGTCGCCGGGGCGATGACCCGGCGCGGTTTCGCCCTGCCCCTTCAGCCGGATTTGCTGTCCGGGGGTGACACCCGCCGGGATTTTGACGTTGAGCTCTTTCCCGTTCGGCAGTCGAACCCGCTTTTCGCCGCCCTTGACCGATTCCTCGAGCGACACCGACATGGCAACGCTGAGATCGAGGTCGGCGCCGAACGGGCTCTCCTCAAAAGTCTGGGTGCCGCCGCGCGCGCCGCCAAACATGCTCTTCAGAATATCCTCGAAACCGGCGCCGCCGCCGAACTCCTGGGCGCCGGGACCGCCGGTACGGAAGCTGAAGCCGCCGCCGGGTGAAGCGCCGCGCCCGCGCGGATCGCCGCCGGGGAAGCCCTGGAAACGCGGTTTGCCCTCGGCATCGATCTCGCCGCGATCGAACTGCTTGCGCCTGGCCTCGTCGCCGATAATCTCGTTGGCCGAGTTTATTTCGGAAAAGCGGGTCGCGGATTTCGGATCGTTCTTGTTGGCGTCGGGGTGATGTTTCTTGGCGAGCTTGCGATAGGCGCTCTTGATCGCCGCAGCACTGGCGCCCCGCTGCACCCCCAAGACCTCATAGGGGTCGCGCATCCGTCACGTCTCCTTCAGGAATTCAAACTCGAGGATTGGGGTACTGGCCCCCATCGGCTTCATCTGGGGTCTCAGTGGCATTTTTGCAACGGGTTATGCCAGTTCCGAAGCTTAGCCTTTTTGCCACGGTTTTAGCGTGTGAATTTCCCATTGACCGTGATCCGCCTTGCAGGCGCCGCCCTGCAACCAGCTTTCCGACCGGCCGTTGACATAGCTTGCCAGGAAATCGCGGCAGGTGCGCCCTTCCGACGTATAGGCGGCGGCGATCGGCGTTACCGAACCGCGTGCGCCGGTTTTCGGGTTTTCCCAAGGCTGGCTGAAATCCTTAGCTCCTCTGGTCAGCACGTCCGAGGCGGCGTTGCGAGCAAATGCCAGATCGGTTTCGGTTGGCCCCTCATTGCCAGAATGCGCCGAACCGATCGAGCCGGTTTCGTCACTGCCTTCCATCCTGGCGAAAGCAGCCTCCGTTCGCGACAGGCTGCAGCCGCCGGAGCTGGAGCCGATCAGAATCAATGTAAGCACCGTTCCGGCCGGGGCGATAGCCGATAGGCCAATGCGCGCCCATGCCTTATATAGGCTTGGACACCATTCGGACCGTGATGCGCTCTGCGACGCGGGACGCAACTTTAGAAACTCCGGCAAATGACCGACATCACCGACATCAAACACCCAACTCCGTTAACGTCCGGTGATTTCACCGCCGCGGAGGACCCTTTTGCGCTGTTCGCCGAATGGTTTGCCGAGGCGGTCAAATCCGAACCCAACGATCCCAACGCCATGTCGCTGGCCACCGTCGATGCGAACGGCCTGCCGGATGTGCGGATGGTGCTGATGAAGGGCTATGATGCCCAAGGTTTCGTGTTTTACAGCCATGTCGCCAGCGCCAAGGGCCGTGAACTCGCCGCAAATCCGAAGGCGGCGTTGCTGTTTCACTGGAAATCACTGCGCCGGCAAATCCGCGTCCGCGGCAATGTGACGCCGGTGACCGAGGCAGAGGCCGACGCCTATTTTGCGACGCGGCCGAAACAGGCCCAGCTCGGCGCATGGGCCAGCAAGCAATCGCAGCCGCTGGAAAGCCGGTTTGCGTTCGAGCAGGCTATCGCCGTCGTAGCCGCAAAGCACCTCATCAGCGAGGTACCGCGGCCATCCGGCTGGAGCGGCTGGCGCGTTCACCCTGCGCAATTCGAATTCTGGCATGACCGGCCGTTTCGCTTGCACGACCGCATTGAATTCCGCCGCGACGCGGCGGATGCAGCGTGGGTCAAGTCAAGGCTTTACCCGTAAACGGTCATTCCGGACCGGCGCCAAGTGGCGCGGGCGAAATGACGGCGGCTGAGATCATTCCGCGTAAAACTTGCGCAGGTTTTCACGCGCCCGCATTAATTCGAAACCGGATCCGGCGCTCGAACATTCGTCCTCGAATTCGCCCTCGCCGAGCTTGGCGCCGCAATGCCGGCACAGCGGCGCATGCAACACGGCCGCCGCGGCTTTACGTCCCTGTTGATACGTCGCGAAATCAACGACGTTGCGGCGCGGCATTAGGATTTTCTCAACCATTGCTGTCCTCGCGGCGTGGATCAGCTTTATGGCAGACAAGCTTCGCTCAAACGTTCAGCGCACCGCTCAAATTTTACGGGAGAAATTGTGGCGGGTGAAGCGGTTCAAGCCCGCGTATGACGCGGTGTAGAGCGCTTTCATCGGGATGAAGCGGCCGGATATAAACTCATAGCCACTTCTTCCATTTGAAAAACACGTAAGGCAGCACCGCGGCGAGCAGCATCATGATCAGCGCCATCGGATAGCCGTGCTCCCATTGCAATTCTGGCATCACCCGAAAATTCATCCCGTACACCGATGCGATCAGGGTCGGCGGCATCAGGACCACCGCCATCACCGAGAACAGCTTGATGATATTGTTCTGCTCGAGATTGACCACGCCGAGCATGGCATCGAGCACGAAGGTGATCTTGTTGGACAGATAGGAGGCGTGGTCGGTCAATGACGCTACGTCGCGCTGCATGGTCTTGAGCTGCGCGCGCATCTCCTTCGACCATTTGGCGCCGTCGGCTTCGGCCGCAACGAAGGTGACGAGTCGGCCGATCGACACCAGGCTTTCGCGGACCTTGGAAGTGAGATCACCCTTGCGGCCGATCGCGATCAGGATGTCGGAATAGCGCTTGGCGTGGCCGGTCCGCGCGGCGCCCTCGGGCTCGAAAATGGCGTGGCTGACCTGGTCTACGTCCGCGCCGGCCCGTTCCAGGATGTCGGCGCAGCGGTCGATCACGGCGTCAAGCAATTCCAGCAGCACGGTTTCGCCGTTGACGCCGGGGGTGCAGCTTCGCGCCAGCTTGTTCTCCACCAGGGTGAACGGCTTTGGCAGATCGTAACGCACCGTGACCAGGCGATGGCCGGCGAGGATGAACGTCACCGGCGTTATCCGAGGCGAATCAGTGTCGGCCGCGCACATCAAGCTGGCGGTCATGTAGCGCGCGGCATTCTCGACATAGAGCCGGCTGGAAATCTCGATCTCCTGCATGTCTTCCCGGGTCGGCACTGCGATCCCCGCCAACCGTTCCACGGCGTGGTCTTCTTCGGCGGTCGGTTTGACCAGGTCGATCCAAACCGCGTTTTCCGGCATCGCGGCGAGATCGACCGGCTCGACTTTCTTCAGCGCGAAGTCGGAAGGGACAAAGACCGAGAACATGGGAACTCCGAAAACCGATCACGCGAGGCACCGGACCGGCCGCGACTGTTCGTCAGTGCGCCGAAATGCCCGAGTTTGGCAAGCGTTTCCCGGTCAGTTTAACGGCCTGCAAACCATATTTGCGGCGGTTGGGTGGCAACGATAGGGCCGTGATTCGGCGGCTTTTATCCCATTGCTCAAAAATGCGCCGTGGATCCCGAAAATAGCGGCATAAATGACACAACCATAGTGCTGCAGTACGGAAGGTGCGTGTAAGTGCTGGAATTGTGGCCGATTTCGGCGATAATCCATTTAATGGAATCGTGGCGTTTGGAGCGCAAGTTCAGCGCGGAACGCAGGTCTTCGATTGGAATAAGATAATGTCGTCTCTCAAGGTAAAACTGGGACTTCTGGCCACCGGCCTGATGCTGTCTGGCTGCATGCAGGCAACCACCTATCAGGAGACGTCGCAGACTAATTTCAAGCCGCGCGACAAGGAATTGCTGGCCAAGGTGTCCTACGTCAAGACGCCGGTGCCCGAGGCATTCCGCCGCGCCATCGTCGACTACCACCGCAAGGAGGCGCCGGGCTCGATCGTGGTCGATTCCGACAATCACTATCTCTATTACGTCATGGATGGCGGCAAGGCGATCCGCTACGGCATCACCGTCGGCGAGGAAGCCATGGCATGGTCCGGCATTGCCAAGGTCGGCAGCATGACCGAATGGCCGCCGTGGCATCCGACCAAAAGCGAGATCTCGCGGCTCGGCGTTCCGACCTTCGTGGCGCCCGGCCCAGACAATCCGATGGGATCGCGCGCGATCTATCTTTACTCCGGCGGCAAGGACACCCTGTTCCGGATTCACGGCACCAACCAGCCGGAATATATCGGCGCATCGATCTCTTCCGGCTGCATCCGGATGACCAATGAGGACGTGATCGATCTGTATAACCGGGTGAAGATGGGCGCCATCGTCGTGGTGCTGGAACCGAAGCACGGCGACTCGCCGTTCAATTCGGCGATGGCGCTGCAGGGCGGCGGCAACTTGGTCATGCAGTAGTGATGTTATTGCCGGGCTCGACCTGGCAATCCATCCGTATCCATTCGTATGATGCTCAGAAGGAAAGTCAAAAAGCGCCGGCCCGCCGGCGCTTTTTTGCTAAGCGCCGCTTCGACTCGGGAACCGGCTCCGCCTCCGTGCCAGGCTCCGTTGCATTCGGCTTGGCAGCGTCGGGCTTCGCAGCATCCGGTTTTGCGGCGACCTCCCTCGGCGGCGCATCTTCCGGACGCTCGGCCGGCAGCAACGGCGCCGTGGCCGGCATCGGATCATAGATGTTCCACTGGCAGATGCGGTAACCGCCACGGCGCTCGGCCAGGTCGAGATGGATATGGTCCTCGTGATACCAGTCGGAGCCCGGCCCCAGCACCGTGGTGAACCGCGCGCACACCGAATGCAGCACGGCTTCGCGTTGCGCGCGCGCGGCGCTGCGGTCGGTCAGCGACAGCGACTGCCCGTTGGCGAATTTCAGGGCCCGGACATCGATGGCGTTGGCACGGCCATGTTCGGACAATTTGGCGCCGACGACCCGGTTGCGGCCGCGGCATTCGAAGGAATCGAAATTATCGAGGTCGGCGAGCGTGGTGCCGAGGCTCTGCGCGAACGGCGCCATGTCGGTGCGGATCCAGTCCGCAAGCGCCGCCGCCATGGTACAGCGGAGGATCGCCGCGGGTTTTACCGCAACACGCCTGTTGTCCGGCAGCACTACCGCCTCCAGCCGGACCAGGTCTTGGCCGCCGCAGCCGCCTGGACCGCTGATGCCGGGAATGCTGGGCGCAATTGCGATCGTTTCGGTCAGTTCCATCCGGCAGGCCGAGGGCGGCGCCGGCGTGGCCGGCCCGGCGGCGGCCGGTTTTTCGGCCTCAACCGGCTTGCCGTCGCTGGCCCGATCTTCCGCAGCCGGTACCTCGGCGGGGCGTGGTTTCGGCAGCGGAATGGCCATAGGATGGTGACGAGGCCGGGTCTCCGGCCAAGACCCGCCGCGCATCGCCGGCGAGCGCGCCATTGCCGGAGCAGCGCCAGCGGCCGGCGCCAGCAGTAGGACCGTAATGGCGATCATTAGCCGTTTGTCGCAGCCGAGGCCGCGACAAGGCCATTTCCGGCTTGCTTTTGCCGCGTTAAACTTCATGACAAAGCACTAGCACACTCGGAGGGACGTTCGTATGCGCGGATTGATGCAAGACTGGCCTATGCTGTGTCATCGGATTATCGACCATGCGGCGATGGTCCATGGCGAGCGCGAGGTAGTCACGCGGTCGGTCGAGGGGCCTATTCATCGCACCAATTACGCCGAAATTCGTGCGCGCGCGCTGAAAGTGTCGCAGCGCCTCGACCGCGAAGGCATCGCGCTCGGCGACCGCGTCGCCACCATTGCATGGAACACCTGGCGTCATCTCGAGGCCTGGTACGGCATCATGGGCATCGGGGCGATCTGCCATACCGTCAATCCGCGGCTGTTCCCGGAGCAGATCGCCTGGATCATCAACCATGCCGAAGACCGCATCGTGATGACCGACCTGACCTTCATCCCGCTTCTGGAGAAACTCGCCGACAAGCTGCCGAGCGTCGAGCGCTACATCATCTTCACCGACAAGGCGCACATGCCGCAGACCGCCTTGAAAAACGCGGTCGCTTATGAAGACTGGATCGCGGAAGTCGACGGCGATTTCACATGGAAGACCTTCGACGAGAATACCGCAGCGGCGATGTGCTACACCTCGGGCACCACTGGCGACCCGAAGGGCGTGCTGTATTCGCACCGCTCCAACGTGCTGCATTCGATGATGGCTAACAACGGCGATGCGCTCGGCGCCACGTCCAAGGATACCATGCTGCCGGTGGTGCCGCTGTTCCACGCCAACAGCTGGGGCATCGCGTTCTCCGCACCCGCCATGGGGACCAAGCTGGTGATGCCCGGGGCCAAGCTTGACGGCGCCTCGGTCTATGAGCTGCTCGACACCGAGAACGTCACCTACACCGCCGGCGTGCCGACGGTGTGGCTGATGCTGCTGCAGCACATGGAAAAACAACACGCGACGCTGCCGCATCTGAAGGTCGTGATCTGCGGCGGCTCGGCGATGCCGCGCTCCATGATCAAGGCATTCGACGACATGGGCATCGAGGTTCGCCACGCCTGGGGCATGACGGAAATGTCGCCGATCGGCACCGTCGGCGCGCTGCAGAGCTACTATTCGAACCTGACCGGCGAGGCCAAGCTCGATATCCTGCAGATGCAGGGTTACGCGCCGTTCATGGTGGAAATGAAGATTACCGACGACGCCGGCCGGCGGCTGCCTTGGGACGGCAAAACCTACGGACGGCTCAAGGTGCGGGGACCCGCGGTGTCCGGCGCCTATTACCGGGTCAAGGACAACATTCTCGACGACGAGGGCTATTTCGACACCGGCGACGTCGCCACCATCGACCAGCACGGCTACATGCGCATCACCGACCGGTCCAAAGACGTGATCAAGTCGGGCGGCGAATGGATTTCATCGATCGATTTGGAAAATCTCGCGGTCGGCCATCCGATGGTTGCGGAGGCCGCTGTAATCGGCGTCCATCATCCGAAGTGGGACGAACGGCCGCTGCTGATCGTGCAGCTCAAGCAGGGCAATACCGCAACCCGCGAAGACATATTGAAGTACATGGAGGGCAAAATTGCAAAGTGGTGGATGCCCGACGACGTAGTGTTCGTCGACAGTATTCCACATACGGCGACGGGCAAGATTCTTAAAACCGCGCTGCGGGATCAGTTCAAGACGTATAGTCTCCCGACTGCGGCGGCGTGAGCCGCGCCGTCACCGTCATGCCCGGCCTTGTGCCGGGCATCCACATCTTCCCTGACATGACCAACGCAAGACGTGGAGGCCGGAATAAGCCCGGCCATGACGGTTTTTGACCGGATCGACCTGCACTCTGACTACCCTTGAATTCGCCGCAGGACCGTGGTCTCAACGGGCCGGTTTATCGCCCGCAATTTCAGGACCGCACCTTTTAACCCGGCAGAACACCACCAATGGCCCGCAGGTTTTCCGCGTCCTATCAGATCGAACCGTTCTCGGCGCTCGCCACCTGGGCGAGGCGGCTCGCGATATTCGCGGCGGTCGCGGCGGTGGTCTCGATCATCATCGTGCGCTTCGGATTCCTCGAAGTGCGCCCGGCGCTGGCGACTTTTTTCGGCGCGCTGGCCTGCGCGAGCCTGTCCATCCTGATCGGTCTCGCAGCATTCGCTGCAATCTGGCAGAACGGATCGCGCGGCATGAGCCGCATCCTGCTGGCGATGCTGATCGACGTCGCGGTGCTCGCCTATCCCGCCTATCTCGGCCTGCAATACCGTAAGCTGCCCGCCATCCACGACATCACCACCGATCCGATCGACCCGCCGCGCTTCGAGGCGCTGGCACGGCTGCGCGCAAGCGAGGGCGCCAACACCGCGGTCTATGCCGGCCTGTATTCCGCCGAACTGCAGCGCGCGACCTGGCCGGACATCGAACCGGTGGATCTCGACGTCCCGGTGCAACGCGCCTATGACGTGACGCTGGCGCTGGTCGCCAAGCGCAAATGGCTCGTGATCGATGAGCGTGCGCCGCAACCGCCGCGCCGCATCGGCCGCATCGAAGCGGTGGCACGCACGCCGATCATGGGGTTTCGCGAGGACGTCTCAATTCGCATCACGCCTGACGGCGACGGATCACGCGTCGATATCCGTTCGTCCTCACGCTACTTCGAAAGCGACCTCGGCAGCAACGCATCCCGCGTCAGCAAACTGATCGAGGACATCAACAGCGCCGTGGAAAGGGCGCCGGCGCCGAACAAACCGGCCGCGCCGGCCAAGGCTCCGGCGAAGGGAGTGGCGAAGAAGTAGCCGTCATTGCAAGGAGCGAAGCAACGAAGCAATCCAGAATCGAACGCGTCATACGCGGCTCAAGCCGGGCAATGACGACAGAGATGTGTGCCGGCAGGATCAGGCCCAACGCTGACGAAAGCAATGCCAATTCAGGCCAGTCGGTAACTCGCGCCGATCGCCGGGTCGCCATCGGTTGCCACCACGCCGCGCCCGACCAGATCCTCCAGATGCGCGAGCACGGAATAACCGGCGGCTCCTGTGAGCCGCGGGTCGATGCCGATATAGATCGCGCGCACCATGGTCGGGATATCGGCCTCGCCCTTTGCTAGGCGGTGCAGGATTGAGGCTTCGCGCGCGCGGCGATGGCGGATCAGGAACCGGACATAGCGCGGCGCGTCGGGAATTTCCGGGCCGTGGCCGGAGAAATACAGATCTTCGTCGCGCAGCGTCAACTTTTGCAGCGACGCCATGTAGTCCACCATCGATCCGTCCGGGGGCGCAACGATCGACGTCGACCAGCCCATCACGTGGTCACCGATGAACATCAGCTTCCGCTCGGGCCATGCAAACGCCAGGTGATTGGCGGTGTGGCCCGGCGTCGCCACCGCCTGCAGCGTCCAGCCATCGCCTGCGATGGTTTCACCGTCGCGCACCTGCTCATCGGGCCGGAACTCGCGATCGGCGCCGGATTCGGTGGAAATTTTCTCGCTCTCGTAATACGGGCGGGACGCACGGTGCGGACCCTCGGCATAAACGATCGCGCCGGTGGCCGCCTTGAGCCGCGCGGTGTTCGGCGAATGGTCGCGGTGGGTGTGGGTGACGAGGATGTGGGTGACGGTTTCACCGCGCACGGCATCGAGCAGCGCCGATGCGTGGGCGTCGTTGTCGGGACCGGGATCGACGATCGCAACCTTGCCGCGGCCGATGATGTAGCTCACCGTGCCGGTGAAAGTGAACGGCGAGGGATTGTTGCAGAGGATGCGGCGCACGCCCGGCCGGACCTCGTCAACGACGCCCGGCTTCAGCGGAAAATCTCGGTTGAACGGGATGTCGTCGGTGTCGGACATGGGAGAGCCTGTTGTTAACGCCGTCATGGCCGGGCTTGTCCCGGCCACCCACGTCTTCCTTGTTTCGACGCCTCAAAGACGCGGATGCCCGGCACATGGCCGGGCATGACGAGCCTGGACGTCGTGCGCGCGCTGCAATCCTTACGAAAACGCCTGAATACCGGTGATCGCGCGGCCGAGGATCAGCGCGTGGACGTCGTGCGTTCCCTCATAGGTATTCACCGTTTCCAGATTCGCGGTGTGGCGCATCACGTGATACTCGATCTGGATGCCGTTTCCCCCGTGCATGTCGCGGGCGACGCGGGCGATGTCGAGCGCCTTGCCGCAATTGTTGCGCTTGACGATGGAGATCATTTCAGGAGCCATCTTTCCTTCATCCATCAGCCGGCCCACCCGCAACGAGGCCTGCAAACCCAGTGCGATATCGGTCTGCATGTCGGCGAGCTTCTTCTGCACCAGTTGCGTCGCCGCCAGCGGGCGGTTGAACTGTTTGCGGTCCAGCGTGTACTGCCGGGCACGATGCATGCAGTCTTCCGCGGCACCCATCGCGCCCCAGGAAATGCCGTAGCGCGCGCGGTTGAGGCAGCCGAACGGCCCCTTCAGGCCGGACACATTGGGCAGCAGCGCGCTCTCCGGCACCACCACGCCTTCCATCACGATTTCGCCGGTGATCGACGCACGCAGGGAAAGCTTGCCGCCGATCTTGGGCGCCGACAGGCCTTTCATGCCTTTTTCAAGGATGAAACCGCGGATCTGGTTGTTATGCTCGGCCGATTTCGCCCACACCACGAACACGTCGGCAATCGGCGCATTCGAAATCCACATTTTGGAACCGGTCAGCCGATAACCATCGGAGACCTTCTCGGCACGGGTCTTCATGCCGCCGGGATCGGAACCGGCATCCGGCTCGGTCAGGCCGAAGCAGCCGACCCATTCGCCGGTGGCGAGTTTTGGCAGATATTTCTTGCGCTGGTTCTCGTCGCCATAGGCATAGATCGGATGCATCACCAACGACGACTGCACCGAATTCATCGAGCGGTAGCCGGAATCGACCCGCTCGATCTCGCGCGCGACCAGGCCGTAGGCGACATAGCTCGCATTGGCGCAGCCATATTCTTCCGGCAATGTGATGCCGATCAGGCCGAGTTCGCCCATCTCATTGAAGATATCGCGGTCGGTCTTCTCTTCCAGATACGCCTTGGTGACGCGTGGCAGCAGTTTGTCCTGCGCATAAGCGCGCGCAGTGTCGCGGATCATGCGCTCGTCTTCGGTGAGCTGCTCGTCGAGCATGAACGGATCGTCCCACTGGAAATTCACCGGGGCCGGCTTGTCCTTGGTCTGGGGGCGCACGCTCATGAAAATTCCTTTCTCGTCTCAAACTTGCCGACAAGTTAAATCGCTGAAGGCAAGAGTGCAATCGTATTACGCGCCGTCATTCGGGGGCATACCCTCTTAGGCGCGAAGACGGGCGCCCGGAATGACGGCAAGGCATCACCCTTCAAGGTGTTCGTTAGAGACGATCTCGATGCCGAACCCGGACAGCCCCTTGTAGTCATGCACCGAGGAGGTGAGATGGCGGATCGAACTGACGCCGAGATCGCGCAGGATCTGCGCGCCGACGCCGACCTCGCGCCATTGCCGGTTGCGGTCGGCTTCCGCCGATTTCAACTCCGCCAGCGGCGCCACCGGAACGCCGGCGGCGCCGTCTCGCAGGTACACCAGCACGCCGCTGCCGGCCGCCTTGAAATGTTCCAGCACCGCCTGCAGGCGTTTCGAACCGGTAAAGATGTCCTTGACGATATTGGGCTTGTGAAACCGCGTCAGCACGTTCCTGCCGTCGCCGATGCCGTTGTAGACAAAGGCGGCATGATGGATCGGATCGAACGGCGAACGGTAGGCGTAGCCCTGCAGCGGTCCGATCGGACTTTCGGTGGTAAAGGTCGAAACCCGTTCGATCAGCTTTTCGCGCGCCTGACGGTAGGCGATCATGTCGGCGATGGTGACATGTTTGAGCCCATGTTCGGCCGCGAACCGCGCCACCTGCGCGCCCTTCATCACCGTGCCGTTGTCGTTCATCAATTCGCTGATGACGCCGACCGGCGGCAGGCTGCTCAGCTTGCAGAGGTCGACCGCCGCCTCGGTATGGCCGGAGCGCAGCAGCACGCCGCCGTCGCGTGCGATCAGCGGGAACACATGACCGGGGCGGGCGAAATCGCTGGCGCCGGCGTTCGGGTTGGCGAGCGCCCGGCAGCAGGAGGCGCGTTCGTCCGCCGAAATGCCGGTGCCGCCATCGGGCTTGTAGTCGATCGAAACCGTAAACGCCGTGGTGTGGTTGGACTCGTTGTTTGCCACCATCGGATCGAGCCGAAGCCGCCGTGCGTCTTCCGTCGTGACCGGCGCGCAGACGATCCCGGAGGTGTGGCGGATGATGAAGGCCATCTTTTCTGCAGTGCACAGCGAGGCCGCCACGATCAGGTCGCCCTCGCCCTCGCGGTCGTCATCGTCGGTAACGACGACGATTTCGCCGCTGGCGAACGCCTGGAGAATTTCGGGTATCGGGTGGGCCATGATGTCTCACTTGTGCCGGGAGCATTTAGCCGGACTTCGCTGCCCGCGCCAGCGATATGACGCAGGGCAGAACAACGCTGGCGGGGCATCGAGCCTGCCTTTGTTTCGCTCGGCGAAACCCTACGACAGCCGTTCCGGGCGGACGTTAATTCGTCAGGGCCGCGCTTGTCCCGGCCATCCACGTCCTGTCTGCAAAAAGTAAGTAAGACGTGGATGCCGGCACAAGGCCGGGCATGACGCGTTGCTACGGCAGCACCTCGCGCCGTTCGCCTAAGCGCGCGTCGACCTCGGCGCGCTTGTCGGCGAGCAGTCCCTTGTCGGCCGCCTCGATCACGTCGAACAGTTCGTGGGCTTCGCTGAGCCGCGTCACCACCACATAGTCGGCGCCGGCGGCGTACTGATCCTCGACATCGGCCAACAGATCGGCGGTGGAGATGATCCGCGCGGTTTCGTTCAGCGAACGGACGTGACGGACCAGCTTTTCGTTGTCGGCGCCCTTCAGCAGCGAGTCCGGCACGCTGAGGATGATGATCTCGGCTTTACCGACCCCGGCATGCACCAGCGTATCTACATTGCTGATGTCGCCGTAGGTCACATGCACGCCGCGTTTTGCGAGGTTCTGGAATACCACCGGATTGAAATCGACCACGCCGATCTGGTCCAGCAGCTTCGGATTCTGGCGTTCGATCTCGCTCAGCAGCGCGCTGGCGGCTCGAAAAAATCCCAGGATCAGGATGCGCCGTCCCTCGCCATGGCCGCCCTCCTCGCCCTGCTCCGGCCCGATGTGATCGAGATCACGAAGCCCGATCCGCTTCAACGAAGCGATCGCCCATCGCGTAATCCGGTCGCTGCGTCCAATGGCGAAGGTGCTCAGCACCGCCAGGATCACGAAGGCGAACGACGCCGCGCTCGCGGTCTGGGTCTTGATGTGGCCGGCGACGACGCCGGTCTGAATCACCACCAGCGAGAATTCACTGATCTGCGCCAAATTGATCGACGGCAGCAGGCTGGCGCGCAGCCCTTGCTTGAGAAAATACAGCGGCGTGAACGTAGTGACCATGCGGCTTGCCACGGTGAAGGCGGCGATGACGAGCGCGAGCCCGATCACCGACGAATTGGGAATCGGGATCGTCATGCCCAGCGCCACGAAAAACAGCGTGATAAAAAAATCCCGCAGCGTCGTGATCTTCGCGGTGACATCCAGCGCATAGGGGAAGGTCGACAGCGAAACGCCCGCAACCAAAGAACCCATTTCGCGCGACAGCTGCAGCATTTCGGCGATCTGGCCGATCAGGAAACACCACGCCAGCGCGCCCAGCAGCACCAATTCCGGGCGACGTGCGATCTGGTGAAACAGCGGCGGCAGCACATAGCGACTGAGCGCCAGCGCGGTAACCACCAGCACCAGCACGCGCGCGATCGACAGCAGGATGACGCCGACCTGCAGATCGGCAAGGCTGGGCTGTACTGCGAGAAACAGGATGGCAAAAATATCCTGCAGCACCAGTACGCCGAGGGTGATTCGCCCCGGCAGCGTATCGAGTTCGCGCTTCTCGTAGAGCACCTTGACGATAATGACCGTGCTGGAGAGCGCACAGGCAATGCAGAGATACAAGGCATCGAACCCGCCGCCGCCCATCGAGAGGCCGATGGCCATGAAAAACAGCACACCGAGAATGCAGCCGCCGATCAACTGGCCGCCGGCGGCGAACAGGATGACGCGGCCGGCGCGGATGATCTTCTTGAGGTCGATTTCCAGGCCGATCATGAACAGCATGAAGATCAGGCCGAGTTCGGAGATGATCTGGATCGACTCCTGCGACTTGACCCAGCCCATCCCGAATGGACCAATGAAAAACCCGGCGATAAGATAGGCCAGGATCAGCGGCTGCCGGGAGAAATGGGCTGCAAGCCCAAGCCCCCATGCAAACAGGATGCAAAGCGTGATGTCGCGAATGAGCTCGTGCATGATCCAGAACCAGCCGGCGATGCTTCCAGCGCACCCTAAAGGCGGGCGCTGGAGCCTCAAAGAGCTAATTCGAAATGTCCATCGCGCGATCTGTCACAGTCCGGCCGCCTTGGTGCTGATCGCGGCCTGGGCGGCGCTGCTGGCGGCACCGATAGCGTCGGCACAGACCGCAGCCGGCATCGAGCCGCGTTTTGCGACCTCGCTGACCGGCCTGCCATCGGAGAAACTCAGCGTCACCGGCTTGTTTTATGTTCCGGCCTATTCCAGCGTGTCGCTCAGCGAGGGGCGGTTGCGGGCGGATTTTTCGGTCACGCTGAACGTCCACAACGCCTCCGAGACGCGCCCGCTGGTACTGCGGCGGATCGCGTATTTCGACACCAACGGCAAGCCGGTGCAAAGCTATCTGAAGGAACCGGTCGCGCTAAAGCCGTTCGCGACCATCGAGGTGTTCATCCCCGCCACCGATGTCCGCGGCGGCACCGGCGCAAATTTTATCGTCGACTGGGCCGCCGACGGGCCGATCGCCGAGCCGGTAATCGAGGCGCTGATGCTCGGCGGCCTCGGCGCCGGACAATACGCATTCATCAGCCAGGGACGGCCGGTGAAGGTGGTCGGGGGCAACTAGATTTTGTTTGCTCGAGATGACACACATAACTCGTCGTTCCGGGGCGCGCGAAGCGCGGGCCCGGAATCCATAACCACCGTTCGTGAGTATGGATACCGGGCCTGCGCCAAGAGGCGCATCCCGGAATGACGAAAAACAAAAAGGGAGACTATGTTCATGGCCATCGGAATGTTCGACTTCGCGCCGCTGCTGCCGGCAGGATTGCCGGCGCCCGCGGCGAAGTGGACCGGCCTTGCGAAATACTCCTTCATCGGCGGCAACAACGACCCGGATCAGGTGCCGGTCGATGGACTGATCGAGGCCGTCAATGCGGTGCTGAAACGTGAGGGCCGCACGCTCGCCACTTACGGCCTCGCCAGCGGCCCGCAGGGCTACCGCCCGCTGCGTGAATTCCTGGTCGGCAAGCTCGAACGTGACGCCGGCATCGCCTGCACCGCCGACGACATCCTGATCGTTTCCGGCTCGCTGCAGGCGCTCGATCTGGTCAATCACACGCTGCTGGCGCGCGGCGATACCGTGATCATCGAACAGGACAGCTATCAGGGCGCGCTGAACCGGCTGACGCGGCTCGGTGTCGACATGATCGGCATCCCGCTCGATGGCGACGGCATGCGGATCGATGCGCTGGCGGCGGCGCTGGAAGACCTGAAGCGCAGAAACATCCAGCCAAAATATATCTATACGATTCCGACAGTACAGAATCCCACCGGCACCATCATGCCCGAGGCCCGCCGTCTCGAAATGCTGAACCTGTCGCAGCAATACTGCGTTCCGATTTTTGAGGACGATTGCTATGCCGATCTGATCTGGGACGGCAAACGCCCGCCCGCGATTTATGCGCTGAGCACGCACGGCGGCGTGATCCACATCGGCTCGTTTTCCAAATCGATCGCGCCGGCGTTGCGAGTCGGCTTTATCGTCGCCCCATGGGATGCGATGTCGCGCATGCTGGCATTGAAGACCGACGCCGGCTCCGGGGCGTTGGAGCAGATGGTGCTGGCGGAATATTGCGCGGCGCATTTCACCACGCATGTGCCAAGGCTGACGCGCGGCCTGCGGGCCAAGCTGGACACCTTGATGGAAGCGCTCAACGAACAGTTCGGCACCGCGGCCGAATTCGAGGATCCGAAGGGCGGCATCTTCCTGTGGGTGAAACTGCCCGATAATGTCGATACGCTGAAGCTGTATCAGGCCGCGCTCGCCGCTGGCGTCGCGATCAATCCGGGGCCGGAATGGTCCACCGACAAAGCCTATGGCAAGAGCCGGATGCGGCTGTGCTTCGCCAGCCCGTCGGTGGATGAGATCCGCGAGGGCATCGCAGCATTGGCCGAAGTGTGCCGCCGGGAATTCGGCGTGCCCGAGCGAATCGCGAATGTGGAGCGGACACCGCCTAAGTCGTCATTGCCCGGCCTTGTGCCGGGCATCAGGTCTTAAACGCCGAAACAAGAAAGTGAATGGCCGGGACAGGCTCGGCCATAACGAGCGTGTATTTCTCACCGTACCGCAAACGGCGACTGATAGGGCCGGCCGAACGGGACGCCGTTGATCACGGTCTGCACCGGCTTCAGAATTGCCTTGCCGTCGCGCTTGTTGTTGCGGGTGTCGAGGAATGACACCGGCCCCTCCGCCAGCTCCATGATCGCGACGTCGCCGGGTGCGCCGACCTGCAGCGTGCCGATCTTCGGCGCCTTGTTGATGATCGCCGCCGGCGCCGTGGTCGCCATCGCCACCACCTGCTCCAGCGTGAAGCCGAGCAGCATGAACTTGCTCATCACGTTCGGCAGATACGGCATTCCCGGCGAGTTGCCGGAAAACACGTGAATGTCGGACGAGATGGTATTAGGCGTGCAGCCGCCGGGGATCGCCACCTCGGCAACCGTGAAATCGAAGCTGCCGCCGCCATGGCCGACATCGAAAATCACGCCGCGCTGCTTGGCGGCAAGCGCGGCCGGCAACAATTTGCCGTCCTGCACGATATTGGTGAAGGCGCCGGCGTTGTTCGGCGCTCCCGAATAGGCGTGGGTGAGGATGTCGCCCGGCCGCAGGATGTTGAGAATGTCCGACATCAGCCGAGGCGTTTCGACGCCGCCGATATGCACCATCATCTTCGCCGGCCAGCCGCACATCTCGCAGGCCTGGATCGCGCGCTTTAATGGTTCGATGCCGTGCTTGTAGATCACGTTTTCAGACATCCGCACCTTGACGCCGAGCAGGAAGTCCGGATTTTCCGAAAGCGCCATGGCGCAGGCTTCGACCTGCGCGTTGTCGATGTTGTAGAGTTCGGCGACCGGAAACGCCGACAGGCCGTTATTGGCGATATGTACGAAGGCGTAAATCCGCGTCCGCGACTGCGCCACGATGTAGCGGCGCAGCGCCGCGAGATTATTGACGCCGGCATCGCCCGCCGAAACCATTGTCGTCGTGCACTGAAACTGCGCCAGCTCATCGGCGGGGATGCCGATCGCCGAGCCGTAGGGATAGACGTGGGAATGCAGATCGATCAGGCCGGGCGTCACCAGCTTGCCCGTGGCGTCAATGGTCTTCGACGCCCGCGCCGCGGGGATGTCGTTCTCGATCGCTTCGATCGCGCCCCAGCGGATGCCGATGTCGCGCTTACCCCGCAACGACTGGCTGGGATCGAGTACATCGCCGCCCTTGATCACAAGGTCGAACTTGTCGCTCGGTCCCATCGCAGCGCTTGCGAACCGTCCCGACAACGTCGTTGCGGCAGCCGAGCCAGTGAGTGCAAGGAAATTGCGGCGTGATACAACAGGCATGCTGACGTCTCCCCTGAAAGATTTATTTATATGGCAACGATGATGAAGCTAACACCGTAGGTGCGCAAGCATTCCGCATCACTGCGTCATAGCGAGGAGCGGAGCGGCGAAGCAATCCAGCCTGGGTTAATCACCGGATTGCTTCGCTCGAAATGACGTGCGGTTGCTGCACCGCTTGGCAGTCGGATTTTGTGCTGCGCTGCGTCCTGACCGCTGGCTTCCATCAAGGCTTTGTCCTAATCTCCTGCCTGCAAACAACGGGCCTCCAGAGCCTCGAACGGGAGATGTCCATGGCCGCCCTCCGCATTCTCGCATCCGCCCTCTGCCTCGCCACCTGCGGCACCACCGCCTTGGCCGACGATCCGCTGCCGCGAGCCAAACCGGAAGAGGTCGGCCTCTCCAGCGAGCGGCTGGCGCGGATCGGAGAGACCCTGAAGGCCGACATCGACGCCGGACGGATTCCCGGCGCCGTGATCGCGATCGCGCGGCGCGGCAAGCTGGTGGCGCTCGATGCCTATGGCTGGCGCGACAAGGCCGCCGGCGTTGCCATGACCACCGACACCATCTTCAACATCGCCTCGATGACCAAGCCGATGACGGCGGTGGGCGCGCTGATGCTCTACGAGCAGGGCAGGCTCCTGATCGACGATCCGCTGGCAAAATACTTCCCGAAATTCGCCGATATGCGCGTCACCCTGCGCGATGCCGGCGAGCCGGTCGAGGAAACTGTGCCGGCGAACCGCAAGATCACCATTCAGGATCTGATGCGGCACACCTCCGGCATCGTCTACGGCGGTCGCGGCAGCACGCTGGTGCACAAGATGTATCCGGGCGGCAGCGGCGATGCGTCGCGCGATTACGACGGCGCCGCCTTCATGGACAAGCTGGCGTCGCTGCCGCTGCTGTATCAACCGGGCACGGTTTGGGATTACGGTTTCGGCCTCGACGTACTCGGTCTCACCATCGAACAGATCAGCAAGCAATCGCTTGGGCAATATCTGCAGGCCAATCTTTGGACCCCGCTTGGCATGACTGACACCGGTTTTTCGATTTCACCGGACAAGGCCGCGCGCTATGCCAAGCCGCTGCCCGTCGATCCCGACACCGGAAAAGAGCAGACGCGCAGCCCTGAACTGACGAAACCGCTGAAATTCGAATGCGGCGGCGGCTGTGCCGCCTCCACCGCGTCGGACTATCTGCGCTTTGCAATGATGCTGATGAACGGCGGACGCTCCGGCGAGGCCCGGCTGCTTGGGCCCAAAACCGTTGGCTACATGCTGGCCGATCAGCTCGGGCCCAGCATCAAGAACCTGGTCGGCAATGCCGATCCGACCCGCGCTGATTATGGTTTCGGGCTCGGCCTTGCGGTGCGGACCACGCCCGGCGTGGTGAAGATGATGGGCTCGGTTGGACAATTTTCATGGCCGGGCGCCAGCGGCACCGACTGGTGGGCCGATCCGAAGGAAGAACTCGCGGTGGTGTATCTATCGGCGGCGCCCGGACCGATTCGCTGGCACTATCGGCAGAAGATCAACGCGCTGGTGTATCAAGCGATTGTGGAATAGCGCGTTAACCAAGTCGCCTTCCTGAACGTCCGTTCAGAAATTTTTGCCCGGTTCCAGCGGAACGTTGCCGGAGATTTGATGTTCTCTTTCTACTTAACTGAGGAGAGAGGACATCATGAACAAGTTTGGATTTATCGCAGCGGCGGTGGCCGCTATTGCCATTGCAGCCCCGTCGGTGGCCAGCGCCGAGAAAATCATCATCAAGCGTGGCGGCGACCACCACTATGGCGCCCGTGCTGAGTTTGGTCATCGCGATCGCGGCTGGCACCGTGGGCATGACCGGAAGGTCGTCATCATCAAGCGCGGACACGATCACCGTTATTGATCAGGTGATGGAAATGGCCCCGAAAGGGGCCATTTTCTTTCTAGGGCGCGCGCGTAGCACCGTCATCCCCGGCCTCAATCCCACGCCGGCGCAAAGCCGGGATTGACAAGGCGCTTGTTCTTCGGCAGCGCGGCGATGGCGGCGCGATCCTCATCGTCAAGGCCGACATGTAACGCATCGAGATTAGCCTTCTGGCTCTCCGACCGTGATGCCTTCGGAATCGCGGCGACGCCGTCCTGATCGAGCAGCCATTTCAGTGCGACTTGAGCGGCGCTGACGCCGTGCTTTTCGCTGATGGCCTTCAGCGTCTTGTCTGTCGCTACCCCGCCCTGCGCCAGCGGGCAATAAGCGACGAGTGGAATCGATTTGCTCGCCAGATAATTGCGCAGCGGCTTTTGATCGAGAAAAACGTGATATTCAACCTGATTGCAGGCGATCGGCGACCCGATCTCCTCAACCACGGTCTTCATTAGTGCGATGTTGAAATTGGCGACGCCGATGGCACGGGTGCGGCCTTCTTCCCTCAGCCTGTTCAGCGTCTCGAACATCGCCGGCAGATTCATTCTCTTCGCCGGCCAGTGCACCAGATAAAGATCGACGTGATCGAGCCGGAGTTTCTTCAGGCTGGCGTCCAAGGCCCGGCGGATCGCGTCGGGGGCAAGGTTTTCGTTCCAGACCTTCGTTGTGACATGCAGATTTCCGCGCGCGACTTTCGACGCGGCGATAGCCGTGCCGACGGCGTCCTCGTTGGCGTACATCTCGGCAGTGTCAATGTGCCGGTAGCCAAGCCCGAGCGCGCTTTCGACGGCGGCACGGCATACGGCGCCCTGCATGCGAAAGGTGCCGAGTCCAAGCCGCGGCAGGCCGATGCCTTGTGTTTGCAGATTTTCCAACTGAAAGCCTCCTGAAGACGTCAACGAACCGGCGTCGGAAGCTTATAGATGGCACGGCAATGATTGGCGAGACGCCGGGCATTTGATAGGGTTGGTTGATCGGCGTTCAAATCACGTTGAGTTGGCAACCGGCATGGTCAAAGCATTGCGCAGATGGCTGGAAGCCAACCAATTGCTCGCCATCGTCACCGGCGTCGTCAGCGCCCTCGTGGCGCTGTCCATGCTGCTGGTGATGGGCGGCTACCTGCTTGTAACGCGTTAGGTCAGCGTGCGGGCGATATTCGCGCGACAACCATCGTAGTGACCGCCGCGATGACGACGTTGAGGATCAGCGCGCCAAGCCCGACATAGAACACATAGCTGACGCCGCCGAGATCGACAGTTGCGAGCGGCTTCAGCCCGTTACTCCAGGCGGTCCATGAACCCCAGATAATTCCCGCGGCCCAGCCGAGCAGCAGGCCCCCGGCGCGGAACCAGCGCGTGAACAACCCGAACACCAGCGTCGGAAAGGTTTGCAGAATCCACAAGCCTCCAAGCAGTTGCAGGTCGAGTGCATATTGCGTCGGCAGGAACAGGATGAATGTAAGCGCGCCGACCTTGACGACCAGCGACGCGATCTTGGCGACGGCAGCTTCGCCGGCGTGGCTGATGTCCGGGTTGACGTAGGACTTCCAGACGTTGCGGGTAAACAGATTGGCCGCGCCGATGCTCATCACCGCCGCCGGCACCAGCGCGCCGATTGCGATCGCCGAAAACGCAAAGCCGGCAAACCATGAAGGGAACAGCGTCTTGAATAGCGTCGGCACCACGTCGTTGGGGGTGTCCACCTTGATATGGGCGGCATAGGCCATGTAGCCGAGCAGCGCGATCAGGCCAAGCAGCAGCGTATATGCCGGCAGCAGGATCGCATTCTTGCGGATGGTATCGGCGGATTTCGAGGCGAAGATGCCGGTCAGCGTGTGCGGATACATGAAGGCCGCCAGTGCCGACCCCAGCGCCAGCGTCGCATAGGGCAGCATCTGCGCCGGCTTCAGCGTAAGGCCTGTAGCGCC
Organism: uncultured Bradyrhizobium sp.; assembly: GCF_964252615.1. Lineage (NCBI taxonomy): Bacteria > Pseudomonadati > Pseudomonadota > Alphaproteobacteria > Hyphomicrobiales > Nitrobacteraceae > Bradyrhizobium > uncultured Bradyrhizobium sp. Next base: position 75,158 of record NZ_CAXUNQ010000009.1, on the reverse strand, counting down.
TCCTTTCGCCGTGAATGCGTCGCCGGCGGCGCTGAACACCGCGCCGTAACCGCCGAGCTTCATCGGCACGACCACGACCGCTACCAGCACCACGATATAGATCATGATGTCCTTGACGAAAGCGATCAGCGCCGGCGCCCGCAGGCCGGAACTGTAGGTGTACAGCGCAAGGACGACGAAAGCGGCAACGATCGGCAGCTCGCCGGTCAGGCCCATCGCCTTGATCACCACGCCCATGCCGATCAGTTGCAGCGCGATATAAGGCATGGTCGCCACCATGCCGGTGATCGCGACTGCAAGCTCGAGGCCGCGCGAATTGTAGGTACCGTAAACCACGTCGGCTGCGGTGACGTGGCCATTGGCGTGCGCCACTTTCCACAGCAGCGGCATTATCGCGAACACGAAGGGATAGACGATGACCGTATAGGGCAGCGCGAAGAAGCCGTAGGCGCCGACCGCATAGACCAGCGCTGGCACTGCGATCACGGTGTAGGCGGTGTAGAAGTCGCCGCCGACCAGAAACCAGGTGATCCAGGTACCAAACTGGCGTCCGCCCAGTCCCCACTCGTCGAGATGTTCACTGACCGGCCCGGCCTTCCAGCGCGCGGCAAAGAAGCCCATCACGGTAACAAGGGCAAAGAAGAAAATAAAAACCGAAAGCGCAACCCATTCGATCTGACCGGCCATGACGACGCTTCCCCGCTTTATGGCGTTTCGTCAGGCTGGCGGGATCGGTAGACCAGCCAGATCAGCACCGAACTGATCGGCACCCATGCCAGTTGATACCAATAGAAGAACGGGAAACCGAACAGTGCGGGTTCCTGGAAATTGTAGAACGGCACCCACAACAGCCCGATGAACGGCAGCAGCAACAGGATCCACATGGCGGGCTCCGGTTTCGCCGACCTGCGATGCCGGCTTCTGTCATGACAACAATTTAAGGAACGGATCGTCGCGTCGTCCATCGAATTGTGCGGCGGTTGACCGCACGAACGCGTGTCCCGGACGCGGGCAGTGCTTCATGCTGCACCGCAGAGCCGAGACCATACCATACGCTGGCGTTTTTCGCGGTCCCGGATCGTACGACGCGGCATGATCGGCAATGCTTCGCATCGCCTTAGAATGCCGCATCGCGCCCGATATCACGCTACTTCATCAAGTCGGCGCCCATCTTGCAGATCAACGCGTCCTGGTCCCCGGTGCCGCCGCTGCAGCCGATGGCTCCGACCAGCTTGCCGCCTTCCAGCAGCGGGAAGCCGCCGGGACTTGCCACCAGGGTCGGGTCGAGCGTCGATACATAGCCATGACCGGTCTCGAACGCATTGTAGAACGTGCGGGATTCGCGGCGGAACCGTGCCGAGGTGCGGGCCTTTCCGATCGAGATCGGCACCGACGCGATCTGCGCGCCTTCCATTCGAGAGAAATGCACCAGTTCGCCGTTGGTATCGACCACGGCAATGTTCATTTTCCAGTTTCTCCGTTTCGCCTCGTTTTCGGCCGCGGCCATCACCTGCTTGGCCTTCTCCAGCCCGATCGATACGCCGTAGGGAATATCGAACGGCATCGCATCCGGTGTTCCGCCGGACGCGGGCTGCGCCGGCGGAGCCGCGGGCGGCGGCGTTTGCGCCAGGCTTGGCGCACTGATTGCGATCACGGCGCAGGCCAGTGTCATTGAAACGAGTCGTCGCATGCTATTCCTCCGGTTGATCTTGCTTGTGATGATGATCTGACGCAATCTCGTTCTGCTGTCTCAAAAAGTCAGGATTGCTTCGCTGCGCTCGCAATGATGGTGAAACGCTGACGTTCTACTTTCCCAGATGTTTGTCGAAAAACCCGGCGATTTCTTCAAACGCTTCCTTGGCCTCGGGCGACGTATCGTCGCGATAATACTGCGCGTGCGATTGGCCTTCATAGACCTGCAGCACCGCGTCGACGCCGGCCTGACGCAGCTTGCGATGCACGCGCACGGTGTTGCTGAGCAACAGGTCGCGGGTGCCGCTGGTAAGAATCGTCGGCGGGAAGCCTTTCATGTCGCCATAGACCGGCGACAGCAGCGGATCCTTCAAATCGTGGCCGTTGGCATAGACCTTGGTACCCGCATCGCAAAAACCGTCCGGCGACACCAGCACGTTGTCCAGCATGGCGTTGGTGACGAAGGTGTCGCCGACCTTGGTCACATCCGACATCGGCGTGCCCGGCGCGATCGCCCCCGGCAACGGCAGCCCGTCCTGTCTCGCTTTCAGAACCATTTCCATCGTCAGAGCGCCGCCTGCCGAACTGCCGAAGACTGCGATGTTCTTCGGATCCGTCGTCTTGAGCGCGTTCTTGTAAACAGTGATGCCGTCATCAAGCGCAGCCGGGAAATACGCCTCGGGCGGCATTCGGTAATCCACCGCGATCACCTTGAAGTGGCCGAAGCCAGCCATGAAGATCGCTTCGGGCAGCGCCGCCTCGCCCGGATTGAGCACATAGCAGCCGCCGTGGACGTGGATCAGCAGCCGGTTGCGATTTTCCGGCGCGATCATATCGGGTGTGACAATGAAGGCCCGCACACCGTCGATGGTCGTCTTTTCGACCTTGACACGCAGCCGCTCCATCATCCCTGGAACGTTCTTGATGGTCCCGGCGGCGCCGGCGTCGGCAACCGGCTTCCATTCGTCGCCGGTCTTGGGCAGCAGGTTCCAGTTGGTGCGGAGCGGCGCGCCGATGATTTTCGCCATCTGCGGGCTGACGGTGGTCGGTACCGGAACGGACCGCGCAGGGACATCGAGCGTCCCTGTGGCAGTTTGCGCAGTCGCGGCCGATGAGTCGACCACTGCCATCGCAGCGCACAACAGCATCGTCATGCGCAGCACCGGCGTCATACATGGCTGGATCCGGGTTGCCGGCTGCTTCATTGCGTTTCCCTGTCAGTTTCTTGTTCGTGCTTTAATTCATTGCGGCGATTTGTGCCCGCCGGATGCTCCCCCTGCAACCCCGTCGGTGTTGAAATATTCCCGAACAACGACACGCGGGTCGCCGCATCGCAGCAGACGAGGCCTACTCGATCCTGATCCTTGCGTCATTGATCACGTTGCGCCAGCGTTCTTCTTCACCGCGCAAATAGCGGTCCAGCTCCGCGGGCGGGCCAACGGCCGTGACGAGACCTTCATTCACGCCGAGCCTTTTGAACGCCTCCGATTGCACCGCGACGGCGGCGGATTCGTTCAGGCGGCCGATGATCTCGGCAGGCGTTTTAGCCGGCGCATACAGGCCGTACCAGCTTTCCGCCGAATAGCCGGGCACGCCGGATTCCGAGACGGTCGGGAGTTCGGGAAACGCCGGCGAACGCCGTTCGGAAGTCACCGCGAGCGCGCGCAGTTGGCCCCCCGCGATCAGCGATGCCGCGCTGGCGACCGTCGTGAACATCACCTGGATCTGGCCGCCGAGCAGATCGGTGATGGCCGGCGCGGCTCCCTTGTAAGGCACCGCCGTCAGATTGACCTTGGCCATGCTCTTGAACAGCTCACCCGCCAGATGCGCGGACGTGCCGGTGCCGTAGGTGCCGTAGGAGAGTTTGTTGGAATCGACCTTGGCAACGGCGATCAGATCGGCAACCGACTTGATCGGCGACGCCGAATTGACCACGACGATGTTGAAGGACCGCGCTATCAGCGCGACCGCTGCGAAATCCTTGTGCGGGTCGTAGGGCAGCTTGGCATTCAGGCTTGGATTCACCGCATTGGCGAATGTGCCCATCAGCAGCGTGTAGCCGTCGGGATCGCTGGCGGCCACAGCCTGCGTGCCGATGATGGTCCCCGCGCCCGGCCTGTTCTCGATGATCAGGGGTGTGCCGAGGTCTTTCGTCATCTCCTGCGCCAGCGTACGCGCGATCACATCGGTGCCGCCGCCGGCTGCGAAAGGGACGATGATCCTGATGATTTTTTCAGGATAGATCGCACAGGCATCATTGACCGGCACCAGGGTCAATGCTGCGAGCGCGAACAGAACTGCTTTCAGACCGGACCGAAGCGACATTTCGTACCCGCATGATAGACGCCACTCTCATACACTGGTTTACGATCGCCTGTCTTGCTGCGCTATGCGCCGGGCGACCAACCGGTACGCGCCCCGATTGCTGGACGCCGCGACTCCTGATGCACTAGCATCGCCGCAACGACAAAAACAAACGTCCCGGGAGGACTTCATGAAGTATCGGCTGATCGGATTACTCCTGTTGGTGGGTCCAACGGCGTCAGCGCAGCAAGCCGTACCCGTCATTCCATTCGATTCGGCACCCAGTGCGCTTCGACTGCCATCCAACATGTATCTCGGCGAAGTCTCCGGCGTCTCGGTCAATTCCAAGGGCCATATCTTCGCGTTGTCGCGCGGCAATACCACCGGGCCGGCCTATGCCGCGGCGGCAACCCAACTGCTGGAATTCGACAAGGACGGCAAATTCATCCGCGAGATCGGCAGGAATCTCTACGCCTGGTCGTTCGGCCATACCGTCAAGATCGATCCGCAGGACAATATCTGGGTCACCGACAAGGGCTCAGACATGGTGATCAAGTTCGATCCCGAGGGCCGCGTGCTGATGGTGTTCGGCCGCAAGCAGGAAGCCTCCGACGAAGATACCGGGCCGGTAAAACATCCGAAGCCGCCGCTGCCGGCCGAAGATGGCCGGTTCCGCCAGGTTACCGACGTGGCGTGGGATCGGCAGGGCAATACGTTTATCAGCGACGGCTATATCAACTCCCGCGTCGCCAAAGTGGACAAGGACGGCAACTGGATAAAATCGTGGGGCGACCGCGGCAAGGAGCCCGGCCAATTCAACACCCCGCATTCGATCGCCGCCGACGCCAAGGGCAACGTCTATGTCGCCGACCGTGGCAACCGCCGCATTCAGGTGTTCGACGGCGATGGAAAATTCCTCAACCAGTTCACCATCGATGCGCCGGTGCCGCCGGATGCAAAGCCGGCGATCGGGAGGATTCCGGATGAGGCGATGATGGCAGGCGGTACGTTCGCGCCGGGCTCGCCGTGGTCGCTGTGCATCACGCCGCCGCCCAACCAGGTGCTGTACAGCTCCGACGCATGGCCGGGCCGTATCTACAAGCTCAGCCTCGACGGCAAGCTGCTCGGCATGCTCGGCCAGTCCGGCAAACAGCTGAAGCAGTTCGGCTGGATCCACGCAATGGCATGTCCATCGGAGAATACGCTCTATGTAGCGGAGCTGTTGAACTGGCGGGTGCAGAAACTGACGCTGCATCCGAAGTGAGCGTGCTCCGTTCATGCAGCAAACCACCTTCATCGTCATGGCCGGCTTTGTGCGGGCATCCCGTCTTTCTTCCTTTTTAGACACGCAAGCCGTGGATGGCCGGGACAAGCCCTCCATATGCACACATCTCGACCGTCATTGCCGGGCTTGATCCGGCAATCCATCCTTAAAAAAAAGAGGCTTTCCGACGTGATGGATACGCGGGTCATGCGCGCGCACGACAGGATGTGTGAATCTCGTGGGGACAAGCCCGGCCATGACGACAGAACGCTGGTTTCGATTAGGCTACTTCGTCGCGCTCGCGACATCCGCGTTCGACATGCCGATTTCCTTCAGCACCTCGTTGGTGTGCTCCCCAACGGCCGCCACGCGCGGGCCGGGACTGACCTCCGCCCCCGACATCCGGAACGGCATATTAAGCACCTGGAACGGTCCGGCATCGTCGGACACGTCAGCCAGAATGCCGCGATGGACACTCTGCGGGTCGGCCATCGCCTCGGCAACGCTGCGATAGGCCGAACAGGGAACGCCGGCCTTGTTGAGTTCGAGGAGGCATTGCGGCGATGTCAGCGTGCGCGACCAGGTCTCGACGCCTTGCATCAGGTCGCCCCAATGATCACGCCGCTCGGTATAGGCTGCAAAACGTGGATCGCGGATAAAATCAGGGCGGCCAGCCACCGTGACCAGGCTTTGGAACGTCTTTTCGCTGGCAACCGCCACAATTACATAACCGTCGGCGGTCTCCATCGGGCCGAACATCGGCCGCTGCGGCGGCTTGATCGGAAATTGGGCGCCCTGCACCTCGTTCAGCGTCAGGCTAAGCATCGATTCCAGCATCGATACATCGATGTGCTGGCCCTGCCCGATACGCTCGCGCTGATACAACGCCGAGGTAATTGCACCGTAAGCATAGACCCCGGTGAGGATGTCGGCGTGATAGATGCCGCAATAGTCCGGCCGCTCGCGGCCGGGCTGGTAGGCCAGGTGAGCGCGATCGTAACCTGACGCGGCATGGATCACCGGCGCGTATGCAGGCAATTCGGCCGACGGCCCGGTCTGGCCATACCCGGACATCGAGCAATAGATCAGCCTCGGATTGAGCTGGCGCATCGTTTCATGGTCGAGCTGCAATCGCCGCATCACGCCGGGCCGGAAATTTTCCACCAGCACATCGACCTTCGTGACCAGCCTTTTGACGGCCTCGCGCCCCTTTTCCGATTTAAGATCGAGCACGACGCTTTTCTTGCCGACATTGTAGGCGCCGAATACCGTACTGCAATTGCCACGCACCGGCGGACGTGTCCGCATGGTTTCGCCCTCGGCGGTTTCGACCTTGATGACGTCGGCCCCCATGTCCGACAGCATGCGGGTGCAGTGCGGACCGGCGATGGTGGTCGAGAAATCAAGCACCCGGATGCCCTGAAGCGCTTTTGCCGATCCCGTCATTTCCTGCTCCTCACCTGACTTTTTTCGTAGCGGTTTATTCGCACAATTGCACGGCGGGGGCGACCCCCGCGCTCGCCGTCGAATATTGCGTGGCACAAAGATTTCTGACAGGGGTCATTGCTATCGGCGCATCGCTTTGAGACCATGGACCAAGAATCAAGACCCGCACTCACGCGGGCGTCTCGGGGAAAGACCCATGCCCACCGTTCAGGCTGACCGTCTCACGCGTATCGGCGCTGCGCTTCTGAAAGCAGCCGGCGCGTCGGACGAAGAGGCGGATGCGGTAGCGGCCGGCTGCGTCAATGCCAATCTGGCGGGTCACGACTCCCACGGCATTATCGCGATCCCGACCTACATCGACCGTATCAAGGCCGGGCATATCGTTCCAGGGGCTGCATGGACCATCGTACAACAGTCGCCGACCACCACCGTGATCGACGGCCATTGGGGTTTTGGTTTCCACGTCAACGCCAGGGCGATGGCGCTGACGATCGAGAAGGCTAAAACGGCCAATGTCGCGGCCTGCACGGTATTTCGCCAGAGCCATGTCGGGCGCCTAGCGGCCTATCCGATGATGGCCATGCGCGAGGGCATGATCGGCCTTGCCACCGCGGATTCCGGCCGCTCGCCCAAGCATGTCGCGCCTTTCGGCGGGCGCGAAGCCAGGCTTGGCACCAATCCGATCTCGATCGCGGTGCCGTCAGACCTCGACGCGCCGTTCTATCTCGATATGGCAACCTCGGCAGTTGCAGCGGGAAAGATTCAACTCGCGGTCTCTCGCGGCGAGGACATTCCGACCGGCTGGATCGTCGACAGCGAAGGGCGGCAGACCACCGACCCGCGCCAGTTCCGCAACGGCGGCGCGCTGCTGCCGCTCGGTGGCACCGAGGGCTACAAGGGCAGCGGCCTCGCCGCCATGGTCGAAGTGTTGTGCGGCCTTCTCACAGGTTTAGGCTTCGGCGTCGAGCCGACCGGCCGGCACAATGACGGCTGCTTCATGGCGGTGTTCAATGTCGCAGCGTTCCGGCCCTTGAAGGATTTCAAACGGGAAGTCGCCGAATTCGCGCGTTACCTGAAGGCCACGCCGCCGTCGGAGGGCTCAGGCGGCGTGTTCTATCCGGGAGAGCTCGAATATATCCGCGAGCAGCAGCGCAGGGTGTTGGGCATCGACGTGGAAGACGCGACCTGGGACAAGTTGCGCGCGCTCGCCGGCGAATACAAATTGGCGACGGAACTGGATCTGGCGTGAGAGTAGCAGGGCGCAATAGCGAAGCGTATTGCGCGGCAGCGGCCGGCGGATCACGCTGCGCTGATCCGCCCTGCGCACGGTGACACGGAGAATCGCATGACACGGCAAATGGCACTGGTCGGATTCCTGCAGGCGCAGAATTGCACCAACCTGCCAAGTTCGTGGCGGCATCCGGAATCGCGCGACGATTCGATGTCGGCGGATTACTATCAGGAGATCGGTCGGATTCTGGAATCCGGAAAATTCCACATGGCGTTTTTCGACGACCGCCTGGCGATGCCGGACCGCTACGGCAACGATCACGCCCACACCGTCGAATACGGTATCCGCTGCGTCAAGATGGACCCTATCGTGGTGCTGACCGCGATGGGCATGGCCACCGAGAAACTCGGCCTCGCATCGACCTGCTCTACCACCTATTACGAACCCTTCGATGTGGCGCGCCGCTTCGCCACGCTCGACCTGATGACCGGCGGGCGCGCAGCCTGGAACGTGGTCACGTCAGTCAATGACGGCGAAGCGCATAACATGGGCAAGGATGCGCATCTGGAGCACGATCTCCGTTACGACCGTGCCGATGAATTCATGGAAGTGGTGCTTGGCCACTGGGATTCCTGGGAAGACGGTTCGCTGATCATCGACAAGAGCAGCGGGCGCTTTGCCGATCCGGCCAAAGTCAAACGGCTCGATCATGAAGGGCAATTTTTCAAGTCGCGCGGACCGTTTACGGTGCCGCGTTCTAGCCAGGGCCATCCGGTGATCATCCAGGCCGGCGCCAGCGGACGCGGCCAGCGTTTTGCCGGGCAGTGGGGTGAAGTCATTTTCACCGCGGCACGAAACCTGGCTTCCGCCAAGCAAGGTTACGATGCAATCCGCGACGAAGCCGCGAAGGCCGGACGCGATCCCGATCAAATGCTCCTCTGCAATCTGGTCACGCCGGTTGCCGGCGCGACCAAGGCCGAAGCCGAAGACAAGATGGCGCTGATCGAAAAGCTGCCGTTGGAAATCGACGCGCTGTCGCTGCTCGCCGAAGGATTGAACTTCGATTTTGCCTCCAAGGGCATCGACGAGCCACTGACCACCGAAGAGTTGCAGGGCATGCAGGGCATGCTCGGCATCCGCGACGGCGTACTTCGGACGTCAGGCAAGCCAAATCCGAGCACACGCGATTTCATCAAGTTCTCCGGCCGCGGCCAGACCCAGGACGCCATCGTCGGTGGGCCGGAGGAAATCGCCGACCGGCTGGAAGAAATGTTCGTTAACCGGGGCTGCGACGGTTTCGTCATCGCGGCGACTTACGTGCCGGGCTCCTACACCGATTTTGTATGCCACGTCGTCCCGGAATTGCAGCGGCGCGGCCTGTTTCACAAGGATTACCCCGGCACCACGCTGCGGGAGAATCTCGGCCTGAAGCGCCCGGCGGCGGGTGCATGGAAAAGTCGGCCGCGAGCCGCGGCGGAATAAAAGGAACTTCAAATGCGTTGGCTCAAATTCACCGCGGGCGGAGAAACGTCGTGGGGCGTCGTCGAAGGCGATGAGGTCATCGCGGTCAGCGGCGACCCGTTCGGCGAGTGGCGGCGCACGCCGCGCACGCATGCCTTGGCCGAGGTCAAGATCGAACTTCCGGTGATGCCGCGCACCTTCTATTGCGTCGGACTGAACTATCTAAAACATCTCACCGAGGCCGCCAACAAGCGCGGCGAAGTGCCCAACGTGCCGGACCGGCCGGAGATCGGCTACCGCGCTCAGAACGCGTTGATCGCGCATGGCGAGAACGTGGTGATTCCGGCCACCGCGACCGAGAAGATCCACTACGAGGGTGAACTCGTGGTTGTGATCGGAAAAAAAGCAAAACATCTGAGCGAGGCCGACGCGATGTCGTGCGTGTTCGGCTATACCATCGGCAACGATGTCAGCGAGCGCAGTTGGCAGAAAGCCGATCGTGGGCTGTGGCGCTCGAAAAATGCCGATACCTTCAAGCCGATGGGACCGTGGATCGAAACCGACCTCGACCTCGACAGGATGGAAACCATCATCAGGGTGAACGGCAGGGAGACCGGCCGCTTCCGCACCAACGACATGATCTTCGGCATCGTGCCTTTCATTGTCGAGTTGACGAAATATTTCACGCTGTGGCCCGGCGACGTGATCTGGATGGGCACCGACGGCGCCTCCCCCGACATCAAGGCGGGCGACGTGGTCGAGATCGAGATCGGCGGGATCGGTACGCTCCGCAACAGGTTCGTCGCGGAGACGGCATGAGCCGCCACACCACCGCGCATTACTTCCTTGAAGGTCTGGTCGACCTCGGCGTCGAGTACATCTTCGCCAATCTCGGCACCGACCACGTGTCGCTGATCGAGGAGATCGCGCGCTGGGACAGGCAAGGCCGCAAGCACCCTGAAATGATCCTGTGTCCGCACGAGATCGTCGCCGTGCATATGGCGGGAGGTTTCGCGCTGGCGACCGGACGCGGCCAGGCGGTGTTCGTTCACGTCGATGCCGGCACGGCGAATGCCTGCATGGCGATCCAGAACCTGTTTCGCTATCGGCTGCCGGTGCTGCTGTTCGCCGGCCGCGCACCTTACACGCTGCACGGCGAACTGACCGGATCGCGCGACACCTATGTACATTTTGTCCAGGACCCGTTTGACATCGCCGGCATCGTCCGTCCCTACGTCAAATGGGAGTATTCGTTGCCGTCCGGCGTGGTGGTGAAGGAAGCGCTGGCGCGCGCCAGCGCTTTTGCGCAGAGCGATCCGCCGGGGCCGGTTTACATGACGCTGCCGCGCGAAACGCTGGCGGAGCAATGGGACGAGGCGGTCATGCCGGCGTATCCGGCGGCGCGCTACGGCGGCGTCCGGTCGGGCGGCATCGATCCGGTGCGGGTCAGCGCGATCGCCGAGCAGGTGATGGCGGCGGAAAATCCGGTTGCGCTTACCGCCTATCTCGGCCGCAAACCGCAGGCGGTCGATATGCTGGACCGGCTGGCGCGAACCTGCGGCATCCGCGTCGCGGAGTTCAATTCGATCGACCTCAACATCCCGCAGGACTCGCCGTGTTTTGCGGGCTTCGACCCCCTGCCCTTGCTGGCCGATGCCGATCTCGGGCTGCTGCTCGACACCGACGTCCCGTTCATCCCGCAGGCTGCCAAAGGCGCCGAGGCCATCACATGGATCCAGATCGACATCGATCCGCTGAAGGCGGATTTCCCGATGTGGGGATTTGCCACCGATTTGCGCATTCACGGCGATTGCGCGACTGTTCTGCAGCAAGTGCTCGACATGGTCGAAGCGCGTGCCGATGATGCCTATCGCTCACGCGTCGCGGCGCGGATCGCGGGCTGGAGCGGCGCCAGCGGGGGGCGCGCGAAGCGTCGCACTGCCGGGAGCGCAAACAGAGGCGTTTCAGGCGCCCTCAATCCTGCCTTTGTGTTCGCAACGCTGAATGCAAAACTGTCGCAGGACGACATCGTCGTCAACGAAGCGATCCGCAACGGCCCCGTCCTGCAGGAGCACCTTACCCGGACAAAGCCGCAAAGCTATGTCGGCCTCGCCGGCGGCGGGCTCGGCTTCAGCGGCGGCATGGCGCTGGGCCTGAAGCTGGCGCAGCCCGGGCGCCGCGTCGTGCAGGTCATCGGCGACGGCGGCTTTCACTTCTCCTCGCCCGACAGCGTCTATGCGGTGGCGCAGCAATACCAGATTCCAATTTTCACGGTTGTGCTGGACAATGGCGGCTGGCAGGCGGTGAAATCGGCGGTGCAGCGGGTCTATCCCAAGGGCGTCGCGGCCGAAACCGACCAGTTTCAGTCGCGGCTGAGATCAGGCCGCCAGGGCGAGGCGCGGGATTTCTCGGGCATTGCGCGGGCGTTCGGCGCGCACGGCGAATGCGTCACCGAACCGGAGGAACTTGTTGCCGCGATCGACCGCTGTCTCGCAGCACTCGATGACGGCAAGGCTGCCGTGCTGCATGTCCACATCACGCTGCTTTGAGGGAGGTGAATCCATGAGCGACCTTCGCAAATATCTTGCAGTGAGCATCGGCGCGGGATTGATCGCGGTCGCGACCACATGCGCCGTCGCGCAGGAAGACTCTTCAGGATATCCCGCAAAACCAATCCACATCGTCGTCGGTTTTACGGCCGGCGGCGGCAACGACATCATCGCGCGGGTGTACGGGCAGAAATTGTCGGAAAGCCTCGGCCAGCCGGTCATCATCGAAAACAAGCCGGGCGGCGGCGCCATCGTCGCCACCGAATATGTCGCGAAATCGGCGGCGGACGGCTACACGCTGCTGGTCGGCGCCAGCGGTATGGCCATCAACCCCGCCGTCTACGCCAAACTGCCCTATGATTCAGTGCGCGATTTCGTTGCGATCTCCGAACTGGCATCGTTTCCGCTGATCCTGATCGTCAATCCCTCGTCGCCGATCAAATCGGTCGCAGAGCTTGTCAGTTACGCCAAAGCCAATCCCGACAAGGCCAATTACTCCAGTTCATCCGCCTCGTTCCAGTTGGTCACCGAATTGTTCAAGCAGAAGACCGGCGCGCCGATGCAGGTCATTCCCTACAAGGGCGCCAACGATTCGGTGCTGGCGGTGATCTCGGGTCAGGTGACGGCCACGATCGCCGATGCCGGACCGGCGTTGAGTCAAGTGCTGGGAGGCCAGGCGCGGGCGCTCGCGGTCGCTTCGCCGCGGCGGATGGAAGAACTTCCCGGCGTGCCAACCCTGAAGGAAGCCGGCGCCGATGTTGATGCGGTGCTGTGGAGCGGCCTGTTCGCGCCCAAGGACACGCCGATCGCGATCGTGCGAAAGCTTGAGAACGAAATCATCCGCATCGCGCGATTGCCGGATGTCATCGCCCGCCTGAAGCCGCTGGGCATCCTGCCGGTCGGCAATTCATCGGACGAATTTGCGCGAATTCTCGCCGCCGACATCGCGCGCTGGACCGAAGTCGCCAGGGCCGGCAATATCCGAATCGCGCAATAGCGGCCGCTTCATTCGCCCTGTGCGGGCCGTTGCCAATTGCAGATTCCTCCGGATCGGCACGGCCAGACCTGAACTCGCGCGTCCATGGCCTGCGCATCCAGCAGATTGGTGTGCCTGCGGACCAGCATGGTCGAACCAGCCCGGCGTTGTTTCTCCATACGGGCATGCGCAACCCGTAGTTCAGGCGCAGCCTTTGGCGCTATCCGGGCGATTTTCGCCACCTGAGCAGGCTTCGGCGCGATCCGGGCGGCCTTCACCACCGGGACATGGCCGCGCGCCGCCCTTGCATGCGCTGGCTCGGGGTGAGACTCGGTCTTGGCCTCGACCGGCACCGACTCGAATTGCGCCGGAGGGCCGAGCGGCTTTGGCGACAGCACGGCCTTCGACAGATCGAGCCCAAGATACTCGTCCGGCCGATAGCCATCCGCCATCGCCGAGCCGCTTCCGGCCAGCAATGCCATGGAAGCAACCGCCGCAAAAACGGCTTTCCGGACCATCAACGCCTCCTGAACATCAGGGAATAGAGCTACAGAACCATATGTAAGACGAAATCGCGTGATTGCAGCGGCTGGCGGCAGGAATTCCCACCATTTGAACATGGAACATTTCAGAGAGTTTACGAACCGGGTCATCCCGGCTACCAAGAGCCCCGCCGGATGCGGAATTCGTGCCGAAACCCTGCTGACTTGGCGGGGATAGTGGTCGGAGTGGCAGGATTTGAACCTGCGACCCCTGCGTCCCGAACGCAGTGCTCTACCGGGCTGAGCCACACTCCGACAAGAACGCGGCTTATAGCCTTGGGCTTGGCGCACCGCAAGACGATGAATTGAGGATCGGAATCCCATGACCGTGGTCCTGAGCACGATAACGATCGGTGACGGGCCCGATGTCGGTACGTTGGCCGCGCGCCGGCTGCGGGATGGCGGACTGGTCGCATTCCCGACCGAAACGGTCTATGGCCTCGGTGCCGATGCCATCAACGCCAAAGCCATCGCAAGGCTGTACGCGGCAAAGGGCCGGCCGGCGTTCAATCCGCTGATCGCCCACCTCTGCAACCTCGAAGCGGCGCGGCAGATCGCGGATTTCAACGCGCAAGCCCTCCGGCTCGCGGAGGTATTTTGGCCGGGACCACTGACGCTGGTGCTGCCCAGAGCCGCAGGCTGCCCGGTGGCCGACCTGGCCACCGCCGGGCTCGATACGATCGCGGTCCGGGTTCCAGCGCACCCGATCGCGCGGAAGATCTTGCGCGCCTTCGGCGGCCCGGTGGTGGCGCCATCGGCCAATCTCTCCGGGCATGTCTCGCCGACCACGGCCGCGCATGTCCAAAATGACCTTGGAGGCCGCATCGACCTGATCATCGACGGCGGCGCGGTCGAGGTCGGCGTCGAATCCACCATCGTCGGATGCTTTGACGTACCGACGCTGCTGCGTCCCGGCGGCGTACCCCGCGGCGAGATCGAGCGCGTGCTGGCCCGGCCGCTGCTGCGGCCGCCGGACGATGTCGACAGCGATCCCAAGCAGCCGCTGGCGCCGGGCATGCTGGCATCGCATTACGCGCCGCGCACGAAAATCAGGCTCAATGCAGGCACGGTCGAAGCCGGCGAGGCATTGCTCGCCTTCGGCGCCGAGGCGATACCGGGAATCGACGCGGCATCCGGCGTGATGAATTTGTCCGTGCGCGGCGATCTCAATGAGGCCGCCGCCAATCTTTTCGGCTATCTTCGCGTCCTCGACGCCAGCGGAGCGCGCGCCATCGCCGTGATGCCGGTGCCGCATCACGGGCTCGGCGAGGCCATCAACGACCGGCTCGGCCGCGCCGCCGTTCCTTGAGCACTGACCAGGGCAAGAGACAGAAATGAACATCGTCCAGCCGACCGTATCGCCGCCTTCGCCTGAACTGATCGCGCGCTTCAAATCGATCGTCGGCGACAAATATGCGGTGACGGATGCCGGCGACATCGCGCCGTACGTCACCGAGGAGCGCAACCTGTTTCATGGACACTCTCCCTTGATCGTGCGGCCGGGCTCGACCGCGGAAGTGTCCGGGATCTGCAAGCTCGCTACCGAATACAGAATCGCACTGGTCCCGCAGGGCGGCAACACCGGCCTGGTCGGCGGACAGACGCCGCACAATGGCGAGGTGGTGATCTCGATGCGGCGCATGGACAAGGTCCGCGACATCGACGTTGAGTCCAACACCATGACCTGCGAGGCCGGCGTGATCCTGCAGATCGCCCAGCAGCGCGCGGCTGAAGTGGACCGGCTGTTTCCGCTGTCGCTCGGCGCCGAAGGCAGTTGCACCATCGGCGGCAATCTGTCGACCAACGCCGGCGGTACCGCCGCCCTTGCTTACGGCGTGGCGCGGGAGATGGCGCTCGGCCTCGAAGTGGTGCTGGCGGATGGCCGCATCCTCAATGGCCTGTCGAAGCTGAAGAAGGACAATACCGGCTACGACCTCCGTAACCTGTTCATCGGCGCCGAGGGTACGCTCGGCATCATCACCGCGGCGACGCTAAAACTGTTTCCACAGCCGCGCGCGATGGAAACCGCGTTCGTCGGCCTCAAATCGCCGGCCGATGCATTAAAACTGCTGCAGATATCGCGGAACGAAGCCGCGGGCAGCCTCACCAGTTTCGAACTGCTGGCCGATATCGCCGTCGATTTCAGCGTACGCCATGGCATCGATGTCCGTGCGCCGCTGTCGGGCACGCATTCCTGGTACGTGCTGATGGAACTGTCGTCGTCACGGGACGACGCACGTGACACGTTGGAGGCCATTCTGGCGCGCGGCATGGAAGACGGCGTCGTCGACGATGCGGCGATCGCGGCCAATCTCAGCCAGCGCGGTGCATTCTGGAAGCTGCGCGACGAGATGTCCTCAGCGCAGAAGCCGGAGGGCGGCTCGATCAAGCACGACGTCTCGGTTCCCGTCGCCGCCGTCCCTGATTTCATCGCGGAGGCCGACGCCGCGGTAATAAAACTGATGCCCGGCGCACGGCCGGTGCCGTTCGGCCATCTCGGAGACGGCAATATCCACTACAACGTCAGCCAGCCCATCGGCGCCGACACCGCGGATTTTCTAAGCCGCTGGCATGAGGTTAACGCGGTCGTGTTCGCCATCGTGCTGCGGATGGGCGGCTCTATCTCGGCCGAGCATGGCATCGGCGTGCTCAAGCGCGACGAACTGCCGGAGGTAAAGGACAAGGTCGCGATCGAACTGATGCGCGGCATCAAGGCGATGCTCGATCCCCTCGGCATCCTCAACCCCGGCAAGGTGCTGTGAGCTGTCATGACGATCGCCGACCGCATCCGCGTCAAGGACGTTCGAGTGCTCTCTGATAACCATTATGTGCTGAAAACCACGACGCTCGAATGGCGCCGCGGCAACGGCGAATGGCAAACTCAGCATCGTGAAACCTATGACCGCGGCAATGGCGCCGCGCTGCTGCCGTACAATCTGGCGCAGCGCACCGTGGTGCTGGTGCGGCAGTTCCGCTATCCGGCCTATGTCAACGGCCACGATGATCTGTTGATCGAGGCGGCGGCGGGACTATTGGACAATGAATCGCCGGAAGTGCGCATCCGGGCCGAGGCGGAAGAGGAAACCGGCTACCGGCTGGGTGAAATCCGCAAGATATTCGAAGCCTTCATGAGCCCCGGTTCGGTAACCGAAAAGCTTCACTTTTTCATCGCGGCATACGAGCCGAACATGCGAGTCGGCAGCGGCGGCGGCATCGCCGACGAGGGCGAGGACATCGAGGTGCTGGAAATTCCGATCGACCAGGCGCTTGTCATGATTGCCGATGGCCGCATCGCGGATGCCAAGACCATCATGCTGCTGCAATACGCGGCGCTGACTATTTTCCGATGATCAATCCATAAGGTGGGTTAGCGCGTAAACCGCCGGGCCGACACCAAATGCCGCTCGCCGTGGCGGGTGACGGCGCTGCGCGCCTGACCCAACCTCCAATGCTGACGATTTGAAAGGGCAAAGCGTGCCCGCCTTCCAATTGAGCCTAGAAGGTGGTTGCCGGCCCGCCCGGCAAATCAAAACAACGATCCCTGTCCGTCGTCATGCGATGCTGCGGCCGCCGCCTTGCGCGGCACGCCCCTTTTCGCAGATTTTGCCTGCTCCGCCGCGGCTTCCTCCGCGGTAAGCGGCAGGACCAATTGCCCGTCGTCATTGGCGACGCTGTTCACCCTCGAGGAAACCTCATGCCAGGCGAATTCGCCGGCAGCCGGCGCGGTGAGCAGCGGCAGGGCGCGTTCGACATCGTCGTTCGAACAATCCAGCCAGCGCTCGAAATTATCCGGCGCGATGGTGACCGGCACGCGCGGATGCAGCACGCCGAGGTCGGCGCCGGCTGCGGCGGTAATGATCGCGGCGGTGTCGAGTTCCTCGCCATCTGGCCCGATCCAGGTTTCCGCGATCGCAGCGAAGCCGAACGGCCGGTCATCGCGCGCGTGGATAAAATATGCCCGCTTGCGCGCGTCGGATTGCGACCATTCGTAATAGCCGTCCGCCGGGATCAGACAGCGCCGCCGCCGAATTGCGTTTTTGAACGCCGGCTTGTCTGCGACCGTCTCGGCGCGGGCATTGATCAGCAGCGCAAAGCCGCGCGGATCCTTGACCCAGGCCGGAATGAGACCCCAGCGCATCAGGTGGAAATGCCTGTCGCCTTGCTTGTTGATAACGACCGGCACCGGCTGGGTCGGCGCAACATTATACCGCGGCGGGAAATTCGGCTGGTCGATATAGCCGAACAGCCGGCGCAGGGCCTCCGGGGCCGAGGTGATTACGAAGCGTCCGCACATTCTCTGCTCCAGATAGACATCCGTTCAGCACCTTTTAACCCCAACCATCAACACTGCGGCGGATGACATCAACGGCCGCCAGGACAGCGCAGAAGACGGCGCAAATCGTCAGCGAACCATCGTGCAAAGATGCCGGGAAAGCCGCGCGCGCCGCCGAGTTGCAGGCCGCCAACATCAACCCCCGCACCGGCCTCGCCACCGACTATCTGAATCATTTCAACGAAGCCATCATGCTGCTTGAGATGATCCCGGACATGCCAGATTGCGCCGAAGACTTTCTCGGCTGGCAGCCTTTATCCTATCGCGAACATTTTGCCGCCTCCAATTTCAAGGCCCGGGAGCTGGCAATATCGGCCTATGAGTCGGCCGATCCCGCGATTCGCGCCGAATTCGACGGCATAACGTCCGCCATGACCTCGATTCTGACGGCGGTGGGCGCTGCGATGCGCCAAGCCCGGCAGGACAAGACCCGTGCCACGCTCGCCGGGCAGGCGACCGGCTGGGTCAAGCCGCTGGTGACGCTGGCCGGCGGCATCATCAACGGCAACGGCAGCGAGGCCGACGTCGACTACATCATGACCCACTGATGACGACGGCCCCGCCCGATGCTGCGTTCCGCCCCCAACTCGCGGTCAGCGCCGCGATCTTTCGCGGCGGCAGGGTTCTGCTGGTGCGCCGCGCGCGTTCGCCCGGCAAGGGCTTTTATTCGTTTCCGGGGGGACGCGTTGAATTCGGAGAAACGCTGCACGCTGCCCTGCATCGCGAGGTCGACGAGGAAACCGGGCTGAAAATCGAAATTGTCGGCCTCTCCGGATGGCGCGAGGTGGTGCCCAGCCAACCCGGCCACGGCCACTTCGTCATTATGTCGTTCGCGGTCCGCTGGATCGCCGGAGAGCCGGTCCTCAACGACGAACTCGACGACTTCAAATGGCTGGCCCCCGACACGCTCGGCGACCTCAAGCTGACGGATGGACTGCCGGACATGCTCAAGGCCGCCAGCCACCTGATACCGGGGTGACCGGCGTCGGCCATCATTGACAGGCGATCAGGCGTCAGCCGGCATGCCTTGCTTCCATCGCATTGAAAAGGCATATCACGACGGTCCTGGACCCTTCATGCTCAAGCAAATTTTTATTGTTTTCATCCTTGTCACGAGTTGCAACCTCGGCCCGGCGCGGGCTCAGGATGCGGCTGCGCCATTCGACGGCGACCTGCAGCGCCTGGCTGAAATCCTCGGCACGCTGCATTACCTGCGCGGCATTTGCGGCACCGGTGAAGGTGCGAAATGGCGCAACGAAATGCAGGCGCTGATCGATGCCGAGACCCCGTCCGGCGATCGCCGTGCGCGGATGATCGCCGGCTTCAACCGCGGCTATAATGGTTTCCAGCAGACCTACCGGACCTGCACTCCGGCGGCCTCGGTCGCGATCCGCCGCTATATCGAGGAAGGCTCGCGGATTGCGCGGGATTTGACGGCGCGCTACGCCAATTGAAACGACGCCAAAACGCCTGCCAATGAATTCTTGCAGACGCCGCGAAATCCCCGCTAAATGCGGAAACGACCGTTAACCTTTCCTAAAGAACTGGCTAGGCGGCTCTGCGTCGCATGCTAAACCTCGTTCGTTCGACGCGCTCCGCAGTGGACGCGCGCACGTCAAGCTTGTTGAGTTTCATGAGCCATTCATCGTTCACGACCGCCCGCGAACCCCTGCCCGATCACGAACAGAAACAAGCTGCGCTGGGCTACCTCAACGAGGCTTGGGCGGAAGCACGCCACGATGGCGTCGATGGCGACTGCTTGGCGCAGGCCAGCCTGTTCGCGGCATTCGCCGAACTGGTGGGCACCTACGGCGAGGACGCAGTGGCGAAGTTCGTGGAGGGACTACCGCTGCGTGTCCGCAACGGCGAGTTTTCGATCACGCTGGCAAAGCAGTAAGCTCTCTCCGCGTCGTCCCCGCGAAGGCAGGAACCCATTCCTCCGTCTACGGGAAGCGGAAGGTTTCAGCCACTCGCCGAAACGACGTACCAGTAAACGTCGGGTCAGCCCGGCAATGACGCCAGAGATACGTGCATACTCTAGCACCTGCACGGGGACGATGAATTATTGCTTCAGCGTCTCCAGAAACCGTATCGGCTCCCCGGTGGAGGGCGTCACCAGTTCGCCCTGCCACATCACCCGGCGTCCGCGTACAAAGGTGCCGACCGGCCAGCCCGTCACTTTCACGCCGTCGTAAGGGGTCCAGCCGGCCCGCGAGGCGATCCATTTGTTGGTGATGGTTTCAACGCGCTTCAGGTCGACGATGGTAAAATCCGCATCATAGCCGGCCGCAATCCGTCCCTTCATCGCAATGTTGAACAGCCGCGCCGGGCCCGCGCTGGTGAGATCGACCAGGCGCGCCAGCGATAATTTCCCGGCGTTGACGTGGTCAAGCATCAGCGGCACCAGCGTCTGCACCCCCGTCATTCCCGACGGCGACGCCGGATAGGCTTTGGCTTTTTCCTCCAGCGTATGCGGCGCGTGATCGGAACCGAGCACGTCGATGATGCCTTGCTCGATGCCGCGCCAGATGCCGTCGCGATGGCCGGCATCGCGCACCGGCGGATTCATCTGCGCGCGGGTACCAAGCCGCTCGTAACATTCCGGAGCCGCCATCGTCAGGTGGTGCGGCGTCGCTTCGCAGGACGCGACGTCCTTGTGATCGCGCAAAAACTCGATTTCCTCTTTGGTCGAGATATGCAGCACGTGAATGCGTTTGCCGGTTTCATGCGCGAGGCTGACCAGCCGCTGCGTCGCCATCAGCGCGGCGACCTCGTCCCGCCACACCGGATGCGAATGCGGATCGCCTTCGATGCGCAAATGCTTGCGCTGGTTGAGACGATACTCGTCCTCGGCATGAAAGGCGGCGCGGCGGTGGATCACCTTGAAGATCCGGCGCAGGCTTTCGTCATCCTCGACCAGCAGTGCGCCGGTGGACGAGCCGATGAACACCTTGACGCCGGCGCAGCCGGGCGCGCGTTCCAGATCCGCCAGATCCTGCACATTCTCGCGGGTGCCGCCGATGAAAAAGGCGAAGTCGCCGTGCATGCGATGGCGGCCGCGCTTCACCTTATCGGCAAAGGTCTGCTCGGTGATGGTCAGCGGGTCGGTATTCGGCATTTCGAACACCGCGGTGACACCGCCCATCACGGCGCTGCGTGATCCGGTTTCCAGGTCTTCCTTATGGGTCTGGCCCGGCTCGCGGAAATGTACCTGGGTGTCGATCACGCCGGGCAGGATATGCAGACCCTTACAGTCGATGATCTGGCCGGCGCCGGCCGAGCCGAGCGAACCGACCGCGGCGATCCGGTCACCCGCAATGCCGATATCCCGCACGCCCTCGCCATCCTGGTTGACGACCGTGCCGGATTTTAGAATCGTATCGAACTTCTGGCTCATCGTTCCTCGAATCGATCGCCATCACGTCATTGCGAGCAGCGAAACGGGGAAGCAATCCGGTATTTCCTTGCGGCTGCCGGATTGCTTCGCTGCGCTCGCAATGACGGAGGGGCCGCCACAGGCCTTGTCGTTTATGACCCGGCGGCTTACGTTCCGCCGCAACATGTCACAAGAGAATTCTACATGAAAGCAGCGTTTCTTCCCGACCGGGGCGTGGTCAAGGTCAGCGGCGAGGGCGCGCGCGATTTTCTCAATGGACTCGTGACCACCAACGTCGACCTCGTTCAGCCGGGACTCGGCCGGTTTGGGGCATTGCTGACGCCGCAGGGCAAGATCGTCGTGGATTTTTTGATTACCGAAGCGCCTTCGGGCCATGGCGGCGGCTTCCTGATCGATTGCCCGCGCGCGCTGGCGCAGGGCCTCGCCGGCAAGCTCGGCTTCTACAAGCTGCGTGCCAAGGTTGTCGTCGAAAACCTGTCCGACGGTCTCGGCGTGCTCGCAGCATGGGATGGCGATCCCGCTGTCAAGCCCGACCTGACCTTCGCCGATCCGCGCGGCAACAGACTGGGCTGGCGCATCCTGATTCCGGAGGAACTCGCGCCGAAAGTCGCAAGCCTGATCGGCGCCGGCCTGGTCGACAGCACGGACTACGATGCCCACCGCATCGCCTGCGGCGCGCCCCGCGGCGGCATTGACTTCATATATGGCGATGCATTTCCGCACGAAACCAATATGGACCGGTTGCACGGCGTCGATTTTGACAAGGGCTGCTATGTCGGACAGGAAGTCGTATCGCGAATGCAGCATCGCGGCACCGCACGGACGCGCACGGCGCGCCTGATCCTCGACGACTTGGCCCCCGAGGCCGGCGTCGCCATCGTAGCCGGGGACAAACCCGTGGGCACCATGGGCTCGTCGGGCGGCGGACGGGGTCTGGCGCTGGTGCGGATCGACCGCGTCACCGACGCGCTCGACGTTGGAACCCCGCTGATGGCCGGTGGTATCGCGATCCGCCTCGCGGAGCCGGAGGACGTCCAGCCGGCGCCGAAGAAGACCGTTGCATGAGCGGCAAAGCGCGCCTGCATGCCGACGGCCTGATCCGGTGTCCGTGGCCCGGCGAAGACCCGTTGTACACAGCCTATCACGACACCGAATGGGGCGTGCCGGAATATGACGACCGGGCGCTGTACGAGAAGCTCGTTCTCGACGGTTTCCAGGCCGGGTTGTCGTGGATCACGATCCTGCGCAAGCGCGATAATTTCCGCCGCGCCTTCGATGATTTCCAGCCGGAGAAGATCGCGCGCTACGGCGGAAAGAAAATCCATGCACTGATGAACGACGCCGGCATCGTGCGCAATCGCGCCAAGGTCGAAGCCGCTGTTGGCAGCGCCAAATCCTGGCTGAAGATCATGGACGACGGTCCCGGCTTCTCGAAATTCCTGTGGGATTTCGTCGACGGCAAGCCGAAAGTGAATAATTTCAAGACCACCGCGAGCGTACCGGCATCGACGCCATTGTCGATCAAGATCTCGAAGGAATTGTCCGCGCGCGGGTTCAAGTTCGTCGGGCCGACAATCGTCTATGCCTTCATGCAGGCCACCGGCTTGGTCAACGATCATCTGGTGACATGTCATTGCCACGATACCTGTGCCGGCAAGAAGCGTATGCCCCGTCTCAAAGTGAAATGATGGCGAAGGCCGCAATCGCATCGCAGCTTTCGACCCGCGCTTGGCAGCGCATGCTGTCGGGACGGCGCCTGGATCTGCTTGACCCGTCGCCGCTGGACGTCGAGATCGCGGACATCGCCCACGGCTTGGCGCGGGTCGCGCGCTGGAACGGACAGACCAACGGCGCGCATATTTTTTCGGTGGCGCAACATACATTGCTGGTCGAGGCTGTGATGCGCAAGCAGTCGCCGGGTGCCGATCATCATGCGCGGCTCGCCGCGCTTCTGCACGACGCGCCGGAATATGTCATCGGCGACATGATCTCACCGTTCAAGGCAGTGCTCGACGGCGCCTACAAGGCCGTGGAAAAACGGCTGCTGTCCGCAATCCATATCCGCTTCGGGCTGTCGCCGGTGTTGTCCGCCGACCTTACGCGGCAGATCAAGGCAGCCGACCGGGGCGCGGCGTATCTCGAGGCGACGCTGCTCGCGGGATTTGCGGAAGCCGAGGCAAAGCGTCTGTTCGGCGGGGATCCAGGCCTGCCGGCAGAGATCATGAAGGATTATCTGACGCCGTGGCCGGCCGCCAAGGCCGAGAAGCGGTTCCTTGCAAGATTCGAGACGCTGCACGCTTGAGTCCGGGTGGGCAAGGCGCTGTGTGCCATGCCATCCGATCTTGAAAGCGAGTGAATTGGCGGTGGTGGGCATACTCGCTTTGCCCTACGTACTTCCAACCGCGGGCGCGCGGTCCTATAATCGCGCGATACAAGGACCGCCATGATTCACGTTTGCTCGCTCGCAGCCCTTCCTGAAACCGTCAAAGCCACGGGCGCGAGCCACATCCTCACCGTGATGGCCAATGTCAACCAGGTGCAGCGGCCCGTATCGGTGCTGGAGGCCAACCATCTCAAGGTTTCAATGGATGACATTACCGAGCACATGGATGGGTTCGTGGCGCCGTCGGACCTGCACATCGAGCAGGTCCTTAACTTTGTGCGCGGCTGGAACCGGAGCGCGCCGCTGGTGGTCCATTGCTATGCCGGCATCAGCCGCTCCACCGCGAGCGCCTTTGCCGCGGCCTGCATGCTCAATCCGCATCGCGACGAGATCTCGATCGCCCGCCAAATTCGCCAGGCCTCGCCGATCGCCCAGCCGAATCGGCTGATCGTGAGCCTTGCCGACAAGGCCCTCCAGCGTGACGGACGGATGGTTCGCGCGCTCGACGAAATGGGCCCGGGCAACATGACCGTCGAAGGCCGGCCGTTTCGCGTCGATCTCGACTGAGCGGCCAAAATAGTTTGCCGCGCTTGAACTTAAGTTACCGACATTGACACACACGCAGGTGCGACGCCCCGGAAGCGGGCGCTTGCCATGCCGCAGCATGCCCGGCCCGTGACTCCTAAGGTGTCGTTCAATGTTTGAATTTTTCGCCCTCGTGATTGCCATCGTCGCGTTTATTTTCGCACGCAAGGCGTTCAATCAGGTCGACGCGTTGCGCGACCGGCTGGACGCGATTGAAGCGGGGGCGCCGGGGCTGGCTGCGGTCGCAGTCAGTTCACCGCCGGCCCGTCAAGCGCCGCTCGTGCCTGCATCCGGACTCGGGATGGAAGGCACGGAAGCACTTTCACCGCCAATTCGGCCGGCATCGCCCGCATCCGGCATTCCGGCGTCATCCCCTGCATCGCAGCCCGCGCCCGGCTTCGAGGAGCGCATCGGTACCCGCTGGGTGGTCTGGATCGGCGGCCTGACCCTGGCGCTCGGCGGGTTCTTCATGGTCCGCTATTCGATCGAACAAGGCCTGCTTGGACCCGGCGTGCGCGTCCTGCTCGGCGGCCTGTTCGCGCTGGCACTGCTCGCCGCCGGCGAATGGACCCGGCGCAAGGAATATCTGGCCGCAGTCGAGCCCCTGCCGACCGCCAACATTCCCGCTATTCTCACCGCGGCCGGCACGGCCGTGGCGTTCGCCACGGTCTATGCCGCCTATGCGCTTTACGATTTTCTCGTTCCGGCGACGGCGTTCATCCTGCTGGGCCTGGTTGCCCTGGGCACCTTGGCCGCTGCGATGCTGCACGGTCCGGCGCTGGCCGGCCTTGGTATCGCCGCCGCCTTCGCCACGCCGATCCTGATCTCCTCGGAGAAGCCGGACCTCTGGGCGCTGTATCTCTATCTCGCCGTGGTCACCGCTGCGGCCTTCGGCCTCGCGCGGATTCGGCTGTGGCGCTGGCTTGCCGTGACCACCATCGTACTGGCAACGCTGTGGACCTTCCCCTGCCTGCAATGCGGGCCGTCGATGGTGGGACCGCATGCCTTCCACGTCATCGCCGGGTTCATGCTCGCGGCATTGCTGGTGGTATGCGGATTGATGTTCGGACCGCCGGCCGAGCAAGGCCGCATCGAGCCGATCTCATCTGGAGCGCTCGCGGCCTATCTGCTCGGCGCCGCCATGATCGTGCTCAACAGTTTTCACGCCGACATCGCCATGATCGTGTTCGCGCTGCTGATCGCCGGTACCTTGTTCGCCGCGTGGCGTGCCGAGGCTGCCGCTGGCGCACTGATCGCGGCTGCGGCGTTGGTCTTCGTCGTGTTCGCCGAATGGGCGGTGCGCGGCAATCCGGACATGCTGGTGTTGCCCGGCGGCCCGCTGCCCGGCATCGCGCCGAACGCCACCGACGGCTCGGTGACATTGCACCTGGTGACTGCGGCGATCTTCGCGGTCGGCTTCGGCGCTGCCGGATTTCTGGCGCAAGGCCGCTCCGTCCGCGCCATTGTGCCGGTGGTATGGTCGGCAACGGCGGTGTTCACACCGCTTGCATTATTGATCGCGTCGTATGCCCGCATCGCACATCTCGATCGCTCGATCCCGTTCGCGATTGTCGCGGTCGTGCTCGCGGCGGCGTTCGGCGCGGCAACGGAAAGCTTAGGCAAGCGCAACGACCGGCCGGGAATGCCGATATCGACTGCGCTGTTCGCGGCCGGTACGCTTGCGGCAATCGCGCTCGCGCTGACCTTTGCGCTGGAAAAAGGCTGGCTGACGATCGCGCTGGCGCTGATGTCGTTGGGTACCGCGTGGATGTCGATGCAGCGCCCGATTCCGTTCCTGCGCTCGCTTGCGGCGATCCTCGCCGGCATCGTGGTGGCGCGGATCGGCTACGAGCCGCGGATCGCCGGCGACGCGGTAGGCACCACGCCGATCTTCAACTGGCTGCTGTGGGGGTATGGCGTCCCGGCGCTGTCGTTCTGGAGCGCCAGCGTCTTGCTGCGCCGCCGCGGCGACGACGCGGCGCTGCGGACCGTCGAGGCGGCGGCAATCCTGTTCACGGCGCTGCTGGCGTTCATGGAAATCCGCCATGCGGTCTACAACGGCGATATTTACAACGCCACAAGCCTGACCGAGATCGCGCTGGACGTCTGTATCGCGCTGGCGATGGCAATCGGGCTGGAACGGCTGCGCATCCGTACCGGCAGCATCGTCCACAATGCCGGTGCAATCCTGCTCACCGTGTTTGCCGGACTGGCCACCATATTCGGCCTGATGCTGCTGGAGACGCCGATATTCTGGCCGACCAATGTCGGCGGCGTCTTCTTCAACCTTCTGTTGCTCGGCTACGCGATGCCGGCGGTGCTTGCGCTGCTGCTGTCCTATGTGGTGGCGGGCCGGCGTCGCGCCTCCTATGCCAACACCATCGCGGCGTTCGCGCTGGTTCTCGCGCTGACCTATGTCACATTTGAAATCCGCCGGCTCTATCACGGCCCGATCCTGAGCAGAGGCCCCACCACCGGGGCTGAGCAATACACCTATTCGGTGGCATGGCTGGCATTCGGCGTGGGGCTGCTCGGCGCAGGCATCCTTTTCAACTCGCAGCGCGCGCGGCTCGCATCGGCGGCCGTCATCGCGCTGACGATCGCAAAGGTGTTCGTGATCGACATATCAACCCTGAGCGACGTCTATCGCGCGCTGTCGTTCATCTGCCTCGGCCTGGTGCTGTTGCCGATCGGCTGGCTGTATCAGCGGATCCTGTTCCGCCGTGCGGCGATAATGCCCAGCCAACCTTCAGTACAGCCAGAGGGATGAATCCGTCATCTGAAGAGCCGCGCTCCTGCGCGGCGAATCAATCCGTCGAGCGGCGCAGTTCCGGTGCCGCTTCAGGCTTTGCGGGCGCGACATGCGCCTCCGATTTGACCGGCTCGATTCCGGCGCTATCGACCCGCGGCGTCTCGACGCGCGCCGAGATTTCGGTGCGGGAGGCATCGGCGGAGCGGGTCTGTTCCGGTGGCTGCAACAAACGCGGACGCGCCACGGCGCGTGCCATCAGCATATGGCCGCCCTGGTGGCGGAAATCGCAATAGGCGAACCCCATGCCCGACACCGAGCCGCGAAAGCTGCGCTCGTTATTCTTGACCAGATTAAAACACGGCTCGAATGGAATTCCTTTCAGCGACGCGCAGACCGCCTGGCCGCGCACCTGCAAGGTATTGCCGGGAAGCCGGAGGTGGCGCGTCGGGCCGGCGCCGGCAAACTGCACCGCGCCGGCGGCGCCGCCATCATCGAGAATGCGGCCTGCGCCACGGGTGCCGTCGAAGCAGGTGAATGCGAACACCTTGCCCGCCACAAACCTGCGGGCTTCGTCGGCATTCATCGTCTGCCCCGCGATTGCCGGCACCGCCACTGCAGCAGCAACAACGGTACCCAATACAAAACGCACTACCATGCTGTAACTCCGACCAACCGAGCGCGGGATGACCGCCTGACGTTCTTTACCCGATGCTTACCATACCAACCGTGGCAACTTTGGAGCAGGTTGGTTGGTAAAGTCTGAACATCGTTAGAGAATTTTTACCACGATTCGGCCGCGGACCTCGCCGGCGAGGATTTTCGCGCCCGCGGCAATGACTTGGTCTAGACCGATTTCCTCAGTGATTTCAGCAAGTTTGCCGTGATCGAGGTCACTCGCCAGCCGCGCCCAGGCGGCATTCCGCAAAGGCATCGGACACATTACGGATTCGATACCGAGCAGCGACACGCCGCGCAAAATAAACGGTGCCACCGAGGATGGCAGGTCCATGCCCGCGGCCAGACCGCAGGCGGCAACCGCGCCGCCATATTTCGTCATCGACAGCAGATTGGCGAGGGTGGTGGATCCGACGCTGTCGACGCCCCCCGTCCAGCGTTCCTTGGCCAGCGGCTTGGCCGGGCCGGACAACTCATTGCGGTCGATCACCTCGGCGGCACCGAGTTCCTTCAGGTAGCCGGATTCGGACATGCGTCCGGTCGAGGCGATGACGTAATAACCGAGCTTTGAAAGCACCGCGATTGCCACCGAACCGACGCCGCCGGCGGCGCCCGTCACCGCGATCGGACCATTCTTTGGGGTGAGGCCATGTCGCTCCAGCGCCAGCACCGAAAGCATCGCCGTATAGCCGGCGGTACCGATCGCCATCGCATCGCGCATCGATATTCCTTCCGGCAAGCGTACCAGCCAGTCACCTTTGACGCGCGCCTTTTCGGCATAGGCGCCGAGATGGGTTTCGCCCATGCCCCAGCCGTTGCAAACAACCTTGTCGCCGGCCTTCCAAGCCGGATGCGAGGACGCCTCGACGGAGCCTGCGAAATCGATGCCGGCGATCATGGGAAAGCGCCGCACCACCGGCGCCTTGCCGGTGACCGCCAGGCCGTCCTTGTAATTCAACGTCGACCATTCGATGCGGACGGTGACGTCACCGTCCATCAACTCGGCTTCATCAAATTGCGTCAGCGCGACCGTGGTGCCGTTCCCCGCCTTGTCGATGCGGATCGCCTTGAACGTTCCCAACCTCAACTCCTTAAAGTTCTTGTCGGGTTTACGTTAACGGATCAGGCAGGTTGTGCAACCGCGCGGGCCACCGGCGCTTCGACGATCGGCAGGTTGATCAGCGCCGACAGCACGCCGAACAGCACCGACAGCCACCAGATCGGCATGTAGGAGCCGAATTTCTCGAACACGATGCCGCCCAGCAGCACGCCGAGAAATCCGCCCACCTGGTGGCTGACAAAGGCAAATCCGTACAGCGTCGCGAACCAGCGGGTACCGAACATCAGCGCCACCAGCGCCGAGGTCGGCGGCACCGTGGACAGCCAGGTCAGCCCGGTGACGACGCCGAACGCGATTGCGGAGAACGTCGTTATCGGGAACGAGATGAAGGCGACGATCGACAGCGCCCGGGTAAAATAGATGATCGAAAGAATATAGCGCTTTGGAAACAGGTTCTGCAGCCAGCCCACACTCAGCGAGCCGATGATGTTGAACAGCCCGATCGCGGCGACAACCCAGCCGCCGGTCTGAACCGGCACGCCGCGGTCGACCAGATAGGACGGAAGATGAACGGTGATGAAGGCAAGCTGAAAGCCGCAAGTGAAGAATCCCAGCACCAGCAGCACATAGGAGCGATGGCCGAACGCTTCCGCCAGCGCGGTCCGGAACGACTGTTGATCCGAAGCGGGCACGGCGGCCGATGTCGCAGGCGGGGTAGCCAGCGCCAGCGACAACGGTATGATCAGCAGCATCAGCAGCGCAAATACCGTCAGCGCCGACTGCCAGCCGAAACTGTCGATCATGGCGACGCCGAATGGCGCAAACAGGAATTGTCCGAACGATCCCGCGGCGGTTCCGGCGCCAAGCGCCAGACCGCGCCGCTCCGGCGGCAGCAGCTTGCTGAAGGCGGACAACACCAGGTTGAACGAGCAGCCGGACAATCCAAAGCCGATCAAAACGCCGGCGCCGAGATCCAGCGATAGCGGAGTGGCCGCATAGCGCATCACGAACAGGCCGCCGGCATAAAGAACGGCGCCGACACACATCACCCGCAAGACCCCAAACCGGTCGGCGATCGCGCCGGCAACCGGCTGGCCCAGGCCCCATAACAGGTTCTGAACGGCAAGCGCGAGGCCGAATACGTCGCGGCCCCAGGAAAACTCCCGGCTCATGGGTTGCACGAAAAAACCGAGGCTCGACCGCGGTCCGAAGCTCAACAAGGCGATTGCGCAACCGCAGATGATGATCACCAGCGGCGTGCGCCAGCCGGGGGCGACGGGGGTCGCGCGCAGGTCGATTTCAGTCGCCGCCATGCAATCGGTCCTCGAATGTGATCCGGGAAGTTAATGCATTTGCATGGGAAGCGCCAACCGGGATGTACGGGAAAACGCCGGCTGCAATGCAGCGATGCAAAAACAGCCGCAACACCACGGTCGTCCTGGGGCTCGCCCTCGGAAGCGCGCTTCGAAGCCTGCAGCGCGCGGCTCCTCGGAGTCTGGCCGAAAAAGCATCCAATGAATCAGGCGTTGCCATTGGTTCGTCATGCCCGGCCTTGTGCCGGGCATCGA
The DNA here is from genome assembly GCF_964252615.1 of uncultured Bradyrhizobium sp. Lineage (NCBI taxonomy): Bacteria > Pseudomonadati > Pseudomonadota > Alphaproteobacteria > Hyphomicrobiales > Nitrobacteraceae > Bradyrhizobium > uncultured Bradyrhizobium sp. The sequence goes on along the minus strand of NZ_CAXUNQ010000009.1, from coordinate 44,940 downwards.
CGTCTTAAAGGCGCTGAAGCGAGAAAGACGTGGATGGCCGGGACGAAGCCCGGCCATGACGAAAGTGATCCATTTCAATTCGACGGCAAGAGCAGGGAAATATTGACTGCTTTTTCGGTCGGCCTCTCAGGATCACGGTTAAACTTGCGGCGATTCGGGGGTCTAGCGACGGAAGTTGGCCGTGGTCAGTTCGGCGGAGCTGCGGCCGGCCTCGGCGAGTTTCGCGGAGATTTCCGCGGTCTGCGCCTGGGTGCCCCAACTCGGCGCTTCGCTGCCGTCACCCCAGGCGCGCGGCCGATAGAAGGTGTGCACGCCGAATTTGTACATCTTCTTCATTTCATGCACCCACGACGGATGCACCCAATAGGCGTGGTAATGCGTCGACTTGGCGACTTCCGGCAGCCACAACTGGCCGTCGAGCATTGCTTTTGCGATCTTCCTGGCACGGTCCCACATGCCGGGTTCGCGCACGACATCGGCGACGTTGTCGCAGGCGAAGGTGAACTGGCAGGCGAGATGGCGGTGCTTGTTCTGATAGACGACGCCGCACACCGTATTCGGATAGAAGCCGGAGAAGGCGCGGTTCATCACCACCTGGGCCACCGCAATCTGGCCGCGGACGGCCTCGCCGCGGGCCTCGAAATAGACTGCTTCGGCGAGACATTTTTCCGACTTGCCGCGTGTTTTCTCCTCCAGCAGGCCGAGCCGTTCGGCCGGCGTCTTGAGGCGTTGATTGCCGCTGTTGACCTCGCCTTTGCTGGCAATGCTTTCGCCGGCTTTGGATGGATCGCCGGCCGCAACCGGCAGCGAGGCCGTCACCTTCATGTCGGGATCGGGACCGTGCAACACGATCGTCGGCTCTTCGCCGGGCTGCCAGCGTTCCATGCCGTCGATGGATGCGCCAAGCGATGAGCTTCCAAAAAACAGGCTCGCGGTCTTGACCGCGAAACCGTCGCGCTGCGGCGCGGGCTCGACCGCGGTCTCGCGCTTCGAACCGTTGAGCGGCTGCAACTCCAGCGACATTGACACATCGTATTGCGGATACTGCGGCAGCGGCGGCGCCTTCAGCGCTTCCGCGAGTTCAGGATCGAGCGGCCCGGGATCCGCGGCAGGCGCGGTAGAAACGGTCTTCGCGCCCATCACCGATGCGTTCGAGGTCGATGGATCTTCATGGGAGGGTGCCGCCTCCGCCGGCGCCGCACGCTCGGGCGCTGCGCTGGCGAGGCGGTCGCCCTTCAGGGTGCGATCAACCGTGGGAAAATCGGACGCCTGATAGCGCGGCGGCGCCTGCACGATCGGATTGCGGGTCACCGAGCCTGTGATGTCGATGCCCTGATTGTCCAGGCTCGCCAGTTGAAACGTCTTGCTGGCTTGAGATGACGTTCCGATCGGACGGCCGAAAGAGAAGGTCGCAACCTGGATCGAACTGACGGCGGATGCGAATACCCGCTTCTGCCAACGTTCGGCGACCCCAGGCTGCCGGGCCAGCAACGATGCGATATCCTGATATCCGGTTTCGGTCGGGATCAATGCGAAGACGCAGAGACCGAAACCGAAGGACGCGAAGCGCGCGCCCCTCGGCCGGTTACGCAATACTGACATCGACAAACTCACGCACGCAACGCAACGCTACACACACACACGATCGACAGACACATTCGGTGCAATTCGATCTTTGTCGGGTGTATCTAATTTAGGTTGCGAGGGAGTTAATCGCCGATGCAGACGCGCCACACGCAAGGACTGGCTTGGATCGGCGCGGTGCAAACGAAAACGTTGGTAAATCGCGCGCGCATGAAAGTGGTAAACATCGCGTTGACGAAAAAACTTTCGTCATGGCCGGGCCCGGCCGTCCAAATCTTCCTCCGTCATTGCCGGGCTTGATGTTCAGACCGGAGACATAGCCGACACCTGTTCGGAGACATGACCGACACTTTTTCCGTCCGTCAAGTCGATGGTTGCGACTTGGTAGGCGGCGAAGAAAACCCCGTAGGTGCCGTCGGATGTAGGCCTGATCGCCAGGCGCTCGCCACAGAAGGCCTGCGGGACCTTCCATGATCTGCCCTTGAAGCTGATATAGGCCTTGGTGGCAGGTACGGTGCGTATGATCTCGTCGGTGTCGTATTCCGGCTCTGGCAGGCGGTCGGGTAACGGCCGTCTGCTCGGCCGGTAGCGGCTGGCCGGCACCTCCTGGTCGAGCGCTTCATGGGGCCGCTCGAAGTTGTAGACCTCGCGCCAGGCATCGAAGGCGCGCTGGGTCTCGGCGAGATCGCGGAAGCAGCGCAATGCGAGCACCTCGGCTTTGAGCGTGCGGTGGAAGCGCTCGTTCTTGCCGCGGCCCTGCGGATGATAGGGCCGGCTGTGGATGACGCCGATGCCGAGCTTGAGCAGCCATACCTCGAATCTGGTCCAGCGCGCTCCGGAGGGGTCTCCCCACGGCGTGCCGTTGTCGACGAAGAACGCATCCGGCAGGCCATAATGGCGGAAGGTCATCTCAAGCCGGTCGCGCACGGTCTCGCCGCGCTGATCGGCACAGGCCTGCAGGGCTACATCGTAGCGCGAATGATCGTCCACCACCGTCAGCGGATGGCATTGCGCATCATTGCCGAGCCGGATCCAGCCCTTGAAGTCCATCTGCCACAACATGTTCGGCGCCGGCATCTCGAAGCGCTGGCTTGCCGCCGCGCCGCCCAACGGCGCCTTGATGCGATCCGATCGGCGCAGGATCTGATGTACCGTCGAGACCGCCGGCGGGCTGACGTCCTCGCGCCGCAGGCACCGCGCTATCTTGCGCGCCCCCCAGGCCGGATGCGCGTCGCGTACCGCAACAACGCGCTGCTCGAGCGCGCTTGCCGTCCGCCGCGGGCTGCCAAGCGGACGCCGCGGCTGGTCGGCAACGTCCTGGTCAGCCCGCCAACGGGCCAGCCATTTATAAGCCGTCGAGGGATGAATGCCGAACCTGCGGCATAGCTCCCGCCGGTTAGCCCCTTCCTGCATCGCAAGCCGCACAAACTCTCGTCGCTGTTCCATCACCGACATCTCGCGCCATGGCATGGCTGGCCTCCGAATCGCCAAATCCATGCACTATCCAATGTGTCGGCTATGTCTCCGAACACCTGTCGGTGATGTCTCCGGTCTGAACACTTGACCCCGCAATCCGTCCGCTTCGCAACGACTCTGGCGAAGAGGGATGGATATGCGGGTCGGCCCCCGCGGATGACGACGTCTCGTAATATCGGATACTAGGCCTGTCCCGCCGCGGTCTTGCCCAGTGCGGCCTGCGCCGCGGCGAGCCGGGCGATCGGCACGCGGTAGGGCGAGCAGGAGACGTAATCGAGGCCGATCTCGTGACAGAACGTTACCGAGGCAGGATCGCCGCCGTGTTCGCCGCAAATGCCGACCTTGAGATCGGGCCTTGTCTTGCGCCCGCGTTCGACGCCGATCTTCACCAGTTCGCCAACGCCATCGCGGTCGACCGAAATGAACGGATCGATCTCCAGGATTCCCCTGGCGATATAGGTGCCGAGGAAGCCGCCGGCGTCGTCGCGGCTGATACCGTAGGTGGTCTGCGTCAGGTCGTTGGTGCCGAACGAGAAGAACTCCGCGGTTTCCGCGATATCGCCCGCCATCAGGCATGCGCGCGGCAACTCGATCATGGTGCCGACCTGATAGCTCAGCTTCGCGCCGGTCTCTTTCATCACCGACTGCGCCGTGGCGTCGATACGCGCCTTGACCAGGTCGAATTCTGTCCTGGTCGCGATCAGCGGCACCATCACCTCGAGGCCTACGGCCTTGCCGGTGCGCTTGCCGGCTTCCACCGCGGCCTCGAAAATCGCGCGCGACTGCATTTCCGCGATTTCAGGATAGGCAATGGCAAGCCGGCAGCCGCGGAAGCCGAGCATCGGATTGAACTCGGCGAGGTCGCGGGCGCGATCGGCGAGACGGCGCGGATCGGTGTTCATCGCGCGCGCGACTTCCTCGACTTCGGCTTGCGTGTGCGGCAGGAATTCATGCAGCGGCGGATCGAGCAGCCGGATGGTGACCGGAAGCCCCTTCATGATTTCAAACAGTTCGACGAAATCAGCGCGCTGCATCGGCAGCAGTTTGGACAGCGCGGCACGGCGGGCCTGCTCGTCCTCTGCCAGGATCATCTCGCGCACGGTGCGGATGCGGGTTTCCTCGAAGAACATATGTTCGGTACGGCAAAGGCCGATGCCCTCGCCGCCGAACTTGATCGCGGTGCGCGCATCGGCCGGCGTGTCCGCATTGACCCGGACGCCGAGCTTGCGGACCTGATCGGCCCAGCTCATCAGCGTTCCGAACTCGCCTGACAACGCAGGTTCGATCATCGGCATCCGCCCGGCCAGCACCTGCCCCAGCGAACCGTCGATGGTAATGACATCGCCGGTCTTGAAGGTGCGGTTGCCGATGCTCATGGTGCCACGGCCGTAGTCGACGCGGATCGTTCCGCAGCCGGACACGCAGGGTTTTCCCATGCCGCGTGCGACCACCGCGGCATGCGACGTCATGCCGCCGCGGGTGGTCAGGATGCCTTCGGCGGCGTGCATGCCATGGATGTCTTCCGGGCTGGTCTCGATCCGCACCAATATAACCTTGCGGCCGTCGGACTGCAGTTTCGTCGCCTCATCGGAAGAGAACACGATTTCGCCGGAGGCAGCACCCGGCGATGCCGGCAGGCCGGTCGCGACGACATCGCGCTTGGCGGAGGGATCGATGGTGGGATGCAGCAGTTGATCCAGCGACGCCGGATCGATCCGCGCCACCGCCTCGTTCTTCGAGATCAGGCCTTCATTGGCGAGTTCGACCGCGATGCGCAGCGCCGCCTTGGCGGTGCGCTTGCCGCCGCGGGTCTGCAGCATCCAGAGCTTGCCGTCCTCGACGGTGAACTCCATGTCTTGCATGTCTCGGTAATGCTTTTCGAGCTGCTTATAGATGCGGGTCAATTCCTTGAATGCGTCCGGCATCGCCGTTTCCATTGATGGCTTGTCGGAACCGGACTCCTTGCGCGCGGCTTCGGTGATGTCCTGCGGCGTACGGATGCCCGCCACGACGTCCTCGCCCTGCGCGTTGATCAAGAATTCGCCGTAGAGCTTGCTCTCGCCGGTCGATGGATTGCGGGTGAAGGCGACGCCGGTCGCGGAGGTCTCGCCCATATTGCCGAACACCATCGCCTGCACATTGACGGCGGTGCCCCAGGATTCCGGAATGTCGTGCAGCCGGCGATAGGTTACCGCGCGCGCGTTCATCCAGGACGAAAATACCGCGCCGATCGCGCCCCACAATTGCGCGTGGGGATCCTGCGGGAAATCCTTGCCGGTCTCGCGCGCTACCGCGTCCTTGTAGCGTCCGACCAGATCGATCCAGTCGTCGCCGGTGAGGTCGGTGTCGAGCGTATAGCCCTGACTGTCCTTGAAGGTATCGAGGATGTCCTCGAAATGATGATGCTCGAAGCCGAGCACGACGTCCGAATACATGGTGATGAAGCGGCGATAGCTGTCATAGGCGAAACGGCGGTCGCCCGACATCGCGGCCAGCGCTTCGACCGTGGTGTCGTTGAGGCCAAGATTGAGCACGGTGTCCATCATGCCGGGCATCGAGGCACGGCCGCCGGAGCGCACCGAGACCAGCAGCGGATTTTTCGGGTCGCCAAATCCCTTGCCTGCGATCTTGCCGACCTGCTCCAGCGCCCTTTCGACCTGCGCCTTCAATTCCTCCGGATAGGATTTATCATGGGCGTAAAAATAGGTGCAGACCGAGGTGGGGATCGTGAAACCGGGCGGCACCGGCAAACCGAGATTGGCCATCTCGGCGAGGTTGGCGCCCTTGCCGCCGAGCAGATCGCGCATGCTCGCCTTGCCTTCGGCCTTGCCGTCGCCGAACGTAAAGACCCATTTGCCGGATTTCGCAGTATCGGCAGCCGGCTTTGGCGCCGCCGGTTTCGGCGCGGCCTTGGCCACGCTCTTCGGCAGCGACTTGCGCGCGCTGGCCGGGGCCGCGGACGTGGAGCGCACGGGCGCTGATTGCTTTGATTTTGCTGCGACTTTTTTGGTCTTCGAGGCGGCTTTGGCCATGGCTGACAGATCATCCGCAGGAGGGGTGGAGGTTGCGCGCCTTACACCACGTTTTGCCGGTTCCATGCAAGGCACGGAACCTGGGTTTAGCGCTACATCTTAAACATCTTGAACAGACCGAGACCTGCCAGACCGATGAAAATCAAATAGATCGCCACGACCAGATTGAGAAAACGCGGCATGATCAGGATGAGGACGCCGGCAACAAGCGCCACGATCGGCTGAATGTGGGCTGCGGTGATGACCATTGAAATTTCTCCTGATGTCGGGATCCTGGGGGATGTCGGGGAAATGCCGAATCGAGGCGGAACTCTATCCGCTGTCGCGGTTCCGGAATAGCAGACGCTTTTGGGTCAATTGGGTTCCGAACGCCATCGATAGCTGCCAAAATTGCAGCATAGCGGACGAATTCGCTCAGGAACGATCCGCGGGCGCTGGAATTAAAAAAGATTACGCGCAGGCGTGCGAGCAAAGACGCCGACGCGAGTCCTCCAAGGAGAAAGCCATGCGGAACAGAATTCTCGCTGTGGCCGCAATCACCGCGGTTCTCGGCGCCCCGATCGTGGCGCAGGCGCAGAACACGGTTGGCGTCGTCCGTGGCGAAAGCGTGATCGTAGACGCCGATGATGGCATCGCGACCGCTCAGCGGCCGGCGTTCCGCGAATACGTCATTCGCGAGCGCGTGCCGACCTACACCATTCCCGAGCGCGTCGTCATCGGCACGACACTGCCGGAAGCCGGCATCACCTATTACGACGTGCCGCAGACCTACGGCCCGACCACCTATCGCTACACCGTGGTGAATGGGCAGACCGTGCTGGTCGAACCGCGCACGCGCCGCATCGTTCAGGTAGTCGAGTAAACGCCTGACCGATTGCGCTCGGGCGCGCCGCAAGCGCGACTGAGCGAAAAGAGCCCCGCCCCGGCCGTCCCCCGCCGGGCGGGGCTTTTTTTCAGGTCGTCCTTCCGGGGCGCACTTCGCGCGAAGCCGGAATCATAACTCCCGACAGAGTGCATGGATTCCGGGCCTGCGCCAGCTGGCGCATCGCGGAACGAGGTTGGATTGGCGCGACGCCGCCAGCCGTCATTGCCAAGAGCGCGGCGAGAGGAAACCAGTTCTTCTGGATTGCCTCGCTTTGCCTGCAATGACGTGGCGGCCTAATCCTGTATCTTGGAAAAATCCGCCACCGCCCGCGTCGCCGCGCGGATTTCGTTGAGCAGCTTCAGGCGATTCTCGCGCACTTTTACATCGTCGTCGTTGACCTTCACCTTGTCGAAGAACGCATCGACCGCCGGTCGCAGTTTTGCCATCGCACTCATGGCGCCCGCGAAATCTTCGCGAGCAACGGCGGCGCCGGCTTCCGCCTTGGCCTGATCGATCGCCCTCGCGAGCGCCTTTTCTTCGTCGAGCGAATACAGCGCAGCATCCGGTGCGCCGCCATACGCCGTGCCGTCCTTCTTCTCCTCGATCCGCAAAATATTCGCAGCCCGCTTGGTGCCCGCGAGCAGGTTTCTGCCATCGTCGGTGTCGAGAAATTTGCCGAGCGCCTCGACGCGGCGGACAACCATCAGCAGATCGTCCTGGCCTTCCAGCGCGAACACCGCGTCGACAAGATCGTGCCGCGCGCCCTGCTCGCGGAGCTGGATTTTGAGGCGGTCGGCGAAGAAGGCGAGAAGGTCAACCGCTCTTTTATCAAGTTCGATGCCTTTGATGCGCTCGTATGTCACAACTGTCGGAGCAGGAGCATGAAATCCTTTTAATATAATCGCCGAGGTTTTACCGGAATGATGGAAGTCGTCGAAAATTCTTGTAAAAAGCATTCCAAGCGTAAATTGGAGTTTGTTGTCCAAAATTAACCTAACAACCCCCAACGCGGCTCTTCGCAACGCAAATGGGTCTTTGCTCCCCGTCGGCTTCTCGTCGATCGCCCAAAATCCAACGAGCGTGTCGATCTTGTCCGCCAATGCCACCGCAACGCTCACCGGATCGGTCGGCACCCGATCATTCGGCCCCTGCGGCTTGTAATGCTCCTCGCTCGCGGCCGCGACGCTAACGTCCTCGCCCTGCGCCAGCGCGTAGTATTTTCCCATCAGCCCCTGCAGTTCGGGGAATTCGCCGACCACTTCGGTGAGCAAATCGGCCTTGGCGAGCTTTGCCGCGCGCTTGGTCTTCTCGGCATCGGCGCCGACCAGCGGCGCGATTTCGGCCGCCAGTTTCTCGATCCGTTTGATGCGTTCGCCCTGGGTGCCGAGCTTCTCGTGAAACACGATGCTGTCGAACTTGGCCAGCCGGTCTTCCAGTTTCGTTTTCAAATCTGTTTCGTAAAAAAACTTCGCATCGCTCAGCCGCGCGCGGATCACGCGCTCGTTGCCGGCGACAATGGCCTTGCCGCCATCCGATCCTTCGATATTGGCGGTGAGGACGAATTTGTTGGTGAGTTTTCCGGTCTTGGGATCGCTGACGACAAAGCACTTCAGGTTGTTGCGGATGGTGGCACGGATCACTTCGCCCGGGATCGACAGAAACTCCTGTTCGAACGCCCCCATCAATACCACCGGCCATTCGACCAGACCCGCGACTTCGTCGAGCAGCACCTGATCCTCAATCAGTTCGAATCCTTGCGCGAACGCAAGCTGCTGGGCGTCGGCCAGAATGATGTCCTTGCGGCGCTGCGGATCGAGCACCACCTTCGCCGCCGCGAGTTTTGTCTCGTAATCCTCGAAACGCCGCACGGAAATCGCCGCAGGCGCCATGAAGCGATGGCCGTAGGTCGTCCGTCCGGCCTCGATGCCGTCGACGGCGAACTTCACCACTTTCGGCTCTTCGGTCTCCATCCCGAACGTGGCGACGATGCAATGCAGCGGCCGCACCCAGCTCAGCGCGCCCGGACGCGCGGAGCGTTCGCCCCAACGCATCGACTTCGGCCATGGAAAGGTGCGCACGATCAGCGGCAGCATGTCGGCGAGCACGTCCAGGGTGGCGCGGCCGGGCTTTTCGATCAGCGCGATGTAGAAGTCGCCCTTCTTCGGATCGCGCTGGATTTTTGCCTGGTCGAGCGAGGCAAGCCCGGTGGCTTTGAGAAAACCGGCGATTGCGGCCTCCGCTCCGCCGACGCGCGGACCTTTGCGTTCTTCCTTCAAATCCGATTGACGCGCGGGGATGCCGTGCACCGTCAGCGTCAGCCGCCGCGGCGTCGCGAACGCCTTGGCGCCTTCGTAGACAAGCCCTTCGGCGACCAGTTTGTCGGTGACCATGCGGCGCAGTTCCTCGGCCGCCCTGGCCTGCATCCGCGCCGGAATTTCCTCGGAAAACAGTTCGAGCAGAAGATCGGGCATCAGGCGGCGCTTCCGGCTTCGGTATGCACCCAGGCTTCGCCGCAGGCCTTGGCGAGTTCGCGCACGCGCATGATGTAGCTCTGCCGCTCGGTCACCGAGATCACACCGCGGGCGTCGAGCAGATTGAAGACATGGCTGGCCTTGATGCACTGGTCGTAGGCCGGCAGCGCCATCAGGTGCTGCCGGCGGCTGCCGTCCTGTTTCCAACCGGCAGCAAGATATTTTTTGCAGGCCTCCTCGGCCATCCTGAACTGCCCGAACAGCATTACGGTGTCGGCGACTTCAAAATTGTGCCGCGAATATTCCTGCTCGGCCTGCAGGAACACGTCGCCATAGGTCACCTTGTCGGCGCCGTCGCGGCCGTTGAAATTGAGATCGTAGACGCGGTCGACGCCCTGCACATACATCGCGAGCCGCTCGAGCCCGTAAGTGAGTTCGCCAGCCACCGGCGCGCATTCGACGCCGGCGACCTGCTGAAAGTAGGTGAACTGCGACACTTCCATGCCGTCGCACCAGCATTCCCAGCCCAACCCCCACGCCCCCAGCGTCGGGCTTTCCCAGTCGTCCTCGACAAAACGGAGGTCGTGCAGGGCGGAGTCGATGCCGATGGCGGCGAGCGATTTCAGGTACAGTTCCTGAAGGTCCGGCGGCGACGGTTTTATGATGACCTGAAACTGATAGTAATGTTGCAGGCGATTGGGATTTTGGCCATAGCGGCCGTCTTTCGGCCGGCGTGACGGCTGCACGTAAGCGGCTTTCCACGGTTTCGGCCCTAGAGCGCGCAATGTCGTCGCCGGATGGAACGTCCCCGCTCCCATTTCCATATCGTAAGGCTGCAGAATCACGCAGCCCTGATCGGCCCAGAACCGCTGCAGGGCGAGGATGAATCCCTGGAACGAGCGTTCCGGGCGCATGTGCGGCGATGGCGAATCCATGGTCGGCTTCTGGTTCAGGGTAGTACAGCGCGCGGGACCGTATCGGCGGGGAACCAAGGAATCAAGGCAGTCTCCGGCGCGGATTCGACCGCTTTACCACGCAATTGAAGAGATGCGGAGAGCTCGCGCTAACCAGCGCGACGGCGCCGCGCGGAAAACTTGCCGATTGTTAGGAAGTGCCAGGCTATCGAGTGGGAACTTCCGGGCCAGGAAACGATTATACGACCCGACGACCATTTATCTCCAAGCTTGCTCGCCGGCCTTCAAGGTGGTGCCCCACTTTGAAGCCGGCGCAAGCATTTTAGGGATCGGTCAACCCGGCCGATAGGCGCCGGTATCCGGATCGCGACGCAGCGTTGGAATGTCGTTCGACCGCGCGGCCTCCGTGACCCGCGAATGACGCGCCTCTTCCAGTTCTCTGTTGATCCTCCGGGCGGTCCGGTAGGCCCAGCGGACCACGGCCAGCCCGCCCAGGGCGCCTGCAAATGCGATCAGCGGCGGCATCGGTCTGTCCTCGTCGTTCATGTGGTAGCGGCCCCCCTTGGCCCGCATTCTCGCCCAAGCAGCGCCAGCCCGCAATCATTCTCGGCGCGTAGAATAGCGAGCCGCTCAAAACCCGAATTTAGCCCAGATCGCCCGGGTTTCCAGCGCAGAGATCAGATCGTCCGGCAGTCCCGCGAGCCCATCCATTGCAATCGCGGTTCCCGCCCCCGACTTGCGCCCCATCAGACCCGCCAGAAGCCCGGCCGGGGGCGCAATGACCGGCATCTGTACCTTGTCGCCATAGCGCGCGCGCAGCGTCGACCGGATGTCGCCGATGGCATCGGCGAGCCCCAGCGAAACCGAGGTTTCCCCGGCCCAGTACTCGCCCGAGAACAGCACGCCGTCGGGGCCGTTCAACCGGTTTCCCCGGCTCTGCTTCACCAATGCGATGAAGATAGCGTGGATTTCGCGCTGCAGTGCCTTCACCCGTGCCACGTCGTCCGGATTTTCGGGCAGGAACGGATCCAGCATCGCCTTGTGCTCGCCCGCGGTGTAGAGCCGCCGCTCGACGCCGATCTTCCTGATCAACTCCTGAAAACCGAAGCTGCCGCCGACCACGCCGATCGAGCCCAGGATCGATGAGGGATCACAGAAAATTTCATCGCCCGCGCAGGCCAGCATGTAGCCGCCGGACGCTGCGACGTCTTCCACGAACACCAATACCGGCAATTTCTTTTCCGCGGCCAGTTGGCGAATGCGCAGATAAATTTGCCGCGACTGTACCGGCGATCCGCCCGGCGAATTGATCACCAGGGCCACCGCCTTTGCATTTCTGAAAGCAAAGGCGCGTTCCAGCATTTTCGCGACGCTGGCCAGCGACATGCCCGGCCGCAACGGAGTGACGGCACCGATCACGCCGGACAGCCGCACCACCGGTACGATGGCGGCGCCGCGCCGCCAGCGCGCCGGAACGAGGTCCATCAGCCCCGCCATCGACCAGGGCTGCGCGCGGCGGCCATCGACGTTCTGGCTCATGCGGTTTCCCTTGTTGCTCGGGCGTTTCGTAAAAATTTACCACTTCTCATGTTCTATCACGTCAGTGTTATTTCAGGCCCGGTGGGAACGTCATTTGCATTGCAATGGCTGTACTGCAACGAGGCAGCGGAGAACGACATGAAAATATATCTGCTGATGATGCTGATCGGCACTCTCCTGACCGCGGTGCATTTCACGTCCGGACCCGAGAAACGCTCGGAAACACTGCCGCAATAACGAAATATCACTCGAGCTCGTTCCCGATCGAGGCCGCTGTTCAAGGCATCGCCAGCGGCAAAATGCCCTTCCCCGCCAATATTTCCTGAACCTGTTTATTAGGCAGCCCTGACTCATCATTGAGCATCAGGCCGGAATAAAGCGCGGCCGGCGCGCGCCCGCCCTTGATCGCTCGAATCAGCACGCGGATTGCTGGCGTGTCCGAGCTGCCATGAACCGGCAGAATCGCAAGGCTGCCGAAACCGCGCTCGAGCGCCGCCAGTACCGCGGCAAGCCCGTCGGCGCGCCAGATCAGGGTAAGCACGCCGCCGGATTTCAGAATCCGTCGCGCCCCGTGAACCCAGTTCTCGAGCGTTGCGGCGTCGGCCAGATGCGCGGACTCGCGGCTTTTGTCCGGAGACGATCGATGCCGCCTGGAATCGTTGAACGGCGGATTCATCAGCACCGCATCGACGCTATCCGGTGCAAGGCCGGCGGCCGCAAAAGCGCCGGCGCCGGATGTAATGTCCATGGCGATGACTTCGGCTTCTACGCCATTCGACGCGGCATTGCCGCGCGCGAGCGTGGCAAGCCCGGCGTCGATCTCCACCAGCAGGATCTCGATTGCCGGCACGCGCGTTGCGACCGCAAGGCCCGCGGCGCCGACGCCGGCGCCGAAGTCGACGACGCGGTCGCCCGGACGCGCCGATGTCGCCGCCGCCAGCAGCATCGCGTCGTGACCGGCGCGGTGGCCCGATTTCGGCTGGCGCAACCTCAATCGTCCGCCGAGAAACGCGTCCTCGGTCGTGTCATGCAGCGGATCAGTCATCGGCCCGCAGTTCATGGGCAAGCCCGGCTTCGGTGAGGATCCGGCGCGCTTGGCGATTATCCTCCTCATGGACCAGGATCCGGCGCGGCAGCACGCCGAGCGAACCTTCGATGATGCTCATGTTCTGGTCCAGCACCAGATGATGGATATTGGCGCCATCAAGCAATGCGCCGATTGCCGACACCAGCACAATATCGTTGGTCCGCACCAATTCCCGCACCTTTAGGCTCTCCTTGACAGATTTGCTCCGCGGCTTGGCGGCGCGCGTCAACCGCTTCTGCCCTTGCCGCGTCACCCCGCACTTTCTATTGTTATAGACGACGATAGAGTGAATTGGGCAAATGTGGAGACCGGCGTGGCGGTAATTGTACCCTTCGAGAGCCCCTCGACGGCATCGATCGATCAATTGGTCGGGCTGGTCGCCGCCGACATGGAACGCGTCAACGCCACCATCCTGTCGCGAACCGGTTCCGAAGTCACGATGATCCCCGAGGTCGCCAATCACCTGATCTCGTCGGGAGGCAAGCGGCTGCGCCCGATGCTGACGCTGGCGATGGCTCATCTTTCGGGTTATTCCGGCGAGGGTCATGTCAAGCTCGCTGCCTCGGTCGAATTCATGCACACCGCGACGCTGCTGCATGACGACGTGGTCGACGAAAGCGAATTGCGGCGCGGCAAGCTGTCGGCGCGGATGCTGTGGGGCAACGAGGCCAGCGTTCTGGTCGGCGACTTTCTGCTCGGTCAGGCGTTCCGGATGATGGTCGAGGTCGGCTCGCTGCGCGCGCTCGACATCCTGTCGTCGGCTGCGGCCACCATCGCCGAAGGCGAAGTGATGCAACTGGCGGCGGCGAAAAATACCGCCACAACGGAAGACGAATATCTCGCGGTGATCCGCGGCAAGACCGCCGAACTGTTCGCCGCCGCCTGCGAGGTCGGCCCGGTTATCGCCAACAGACCGAAGGCCGAGCAGACCGCGTGCCGCTCGGTCGGCATGAACCTCGGCATCGCGTTCCAGCTCGTCGACGACGTGCTGGATTATGGCGGCAAGGCCGCAAAACTCGGCAAGAACGTCGGTGACGATTTTCGCGAGGGCAAGATCACGCTGCCGGTGGTGCTGGCGTTCCGCCGCGGCAACGACGTCGAGCGCGCCTTCTGGATCAACGCGCTGGAGCGCGGCAAGATCGGCGACGGCGATCTCGATCATGCCATCGGGCTGATGACCAAGCATCGGGCGCTGGAGGACACCATCAACCGCGCCCAGCACTACGGCGCGATGGCCGTCGACGCGCTGGCGCTGTTTCCGGCCTCTCCGATGAAGACCGCGCTGGAACAGGTGGTGGCGTTCTGTCTGGCGCGGTCGCATTGAGAAGTAAGCTCAAAGCCGTCATGGCCGGACTTGTCCCGGCCGTCCACGTCTTGCTCGAACGAAAGCTGTAAAGACGTGGCCCGGCCCCAAGGCCCGGGCATGACGAACGCAGAACCATGCGTGCGCTTAGCTCAACACACCCGCATGCACCCACCACTGCGGGTGCTCGAGCCGGATGGCCTGCGCCGCGCGTTGCGCATCGCCATCCCGGTCGAAAATAGCAAAACATGTCGCGCCCGAGCCCGACATCCGCGCCAGCCGGGCGCCGGAGGCTTGGCCCAGCGCGGCCAGTATCTCGCCGATGACGGGCTGGATCCGCGTCGCCGGCTTTTCGAGATCATTGCCGATGCCGGCAAGGGCCTTGATCCATGCCTCGATCGGCGCCCCGGCTTCCGGCCATTTCGGCTGATAAAAGATCACGTCGGTGGCGCCGACCAGCAGTTGGCCATGTCGCAGGCCGAGCGCGGCAAACACGTCCCTGGTGGCCACGGGAACGCAGGGATTGACCAGCACGCACGGCATTTTCGGCAGACTGAGCGGCAGCAGCGTTTCACCGACGCCGGTCATGACGCAGGCTTGTGACGAGAGGCAGACCGGCACGTCGGCGCCGGTCAGTTGCGCGACTTCGATCAGGCGCGGATCGTCCAGCGCCAGCTCGTTGGACCGCGCCAGCAGCCGTAGCGCGGCTGCGGCATCCGCCGAACCGCCGCCAATGCCGGCTGCGACCGGCAGCGCCTTGTCGAGCGTGAACGCTCCGGCCTGCAGATCGCCGACGCGCTCGCCGAGCAGCCTCGCGGCCTTGAGCACGAGATTATCCGAAGCCTCGCCGCAGTCCTGCGCGCGCGGTCCCGTGGTGATGAGAGTAAGCCCGGTTCCGGGTGCAAGCGTCAGGCGATCGGCGCAATCGCAAAACGCCACCACGCTTTCGAGGTCGTGATAGCCGTCGACCCGGCGGCCAATTACCCGAAGGGTCAGGTTGACCTTTGCACGCGCATCATCGCTCAGCGCCGGCATTGGCAAACCCGCCATTCGATCAGCCGCCTTTGCCGTCTTCTTTTTTCTTGTCCGCCGACGCTGCCGAGGAGGTGTCCTCCGGCAAGCCGTGCTCGATCTTGGCTTCGATCTTCGGCAGTTCTTCCGGTTCCGGCTTCAGGTCGCGGGCATGCGCCCACTGGAACTTGGCCTCCAGCGTGCGGCCGATGCGCCAGTAGGCGTCGCCGAGATGGTCGTTGATGGTCGGGTCTTCCGGTTTGAGGTCGATGGCGCGCTCCAGATTCTTCACCGCGTCCTCAAAGTTGCCGATCCGGTAATAGGCCCAGCCCAGCGAGTCCACGATATAGCCGTCGTCGGGACGCTGATCGACGGCGCGTCTGATCATTTTCATGGCGTCGTCGAGGTTGATGCCCTGATCGATCCACGAATAGCCGAGATAGTTCAGCACGTGCGGCTGCTCGGGCTGCAAATCCAGCGCCTTGCGCATATCGACTTCCGCCTTGCTCCACTGCTTGGAGCGCTCCTCGCAGATGCCGCGGAAATAATAATACACCCAGTTGCCCTTCTCGTTGGCCGACGCCAATGCGTCGATGCCCTGGGTATAGGTCTGGGTGCAGTCGGCGAACTTCTTGCGCCCGCGCTCGATATTGCCGAGCGCCATGATCGCTTCGAGATCCTTCGGATCCTCCGCCGTCACGCTCTTTAGGATCTTGATCGCCTCGTCGCTGCGGTCGGCGGTATCGAGATCGGTCGCCTGCTGAATCTGCGCGTTGCGCTTCAGCGGCGAACCGGCAGGCACGCGCTCATAAACCTTGATCGCCATCTGCGGCTTCTTCACCGATTCATAGAGATCGGCCAGCGACAGCAGCGCCAGCGAATGATTGGGCGCGAGATAAAGCGCGAGTTGCAGATAGACCAGCGCCAGATCCTCGCCGCCGCGGCGGGTCAGCGAGGCGCCGATGCCGTACAGCGCCTCGGCGGCGCCGCTCTGCGGCGAATCCACCAGCGGCGACAGCTTCTTGCCGGCCTTGGTTTCGCGAATACCCTCCAGCACCAACGGATGGCGCCCGAGTTTCTTGTTGAACGCCTCGTAGACCGCCTGGGCCGCCGCGGCGTCCTTGTTGCGCGAAGCCCATCGCGCGTAAGCGTCCATCACCCGCAGCGCGGAATCGTCCAGTTTGTAGGCACGTTCGAGCCGCGCGCCGGCCTCCTTTTCCTTGTTCGCCAGTTCCAGGATCATGCCGGAATGCAGGTCCTTGAAGATCGGATACCATTCCGGTCCGGCCAGCTTGTCGATGTTGGCAATCGCCGCTTTGGTATCGCCGGCGCCATAGCTGGCCCAGCCAGACAGCAGCGTCGCCACCAGATCGGTGATCGGTCCGCGCACCGACTGGTTGATGTTGATCTGCGCCGCGGCGTATTTCTTCTGCTTCAGGTCGCGCACGCCGACCACGAGCCGCGCGACGCGGTTGTTCTTGTCAATGATCAGGATGCGATCGGCGAGTTTCACGGCCTCGTCAATATCGCCCTCGGCGAGCGAGGAGATGAATGCGCGATCCAGCAATTCGTTGTTTTTCGGATCGGTGCGGAGCGCGGAGCGATAGAATGCCGCCGCCGAACTCGCGTCGCGTTCGACGCTGGCGTGACGCGCGGCCAGATAGCTGCCCGAGGTCGTCAAGCCTTTCAGATCGCGGCTACTGGGAAACGGCGCCGTCGTGTCGGTCGGGCGCTCCGGGGTCTGCGCCAGCAGCTGGCCATGCGTTGCCAGCGATGCGGCGGTGACAGCGGCAATCGCCAAGCGATTGAAACGAATGGAAAACATCACAATTCGCCTAGCTCCAGGATTGGTATGGACAGTCTTGGGATGCGGCAACCCTACCCGGCAGCATCAGAACGATTGACCATGCCGCGTTTGGCGTTCGACCGCAAGGATAGGTCGCGAATCGATCGGCGACAAAGTGCCCAGGCTGCAGTCGACCTCAAACCGGTGTGCTCTGAAAGCGCTTTCACTGTGGCGGTATCGTGGCCGGCCGCAGCTAACCGTCATTCCGGGACGCGCGCCTTTCGCGCAACCCGGAATCCAGGGCCTTGCCAAGCGTCTGATTTCCGGACCCGCGCCAAGAGGCGCATCCCGGAATGACGTTTGAGTTCACCGCTCACGCCATCGTGCTTACATCGCTTCATAATTAGGCCCGCCGCCGCCTTCAGGCGGCACCCAGGTAATGTTGCCGTTGGGATCCTTGATGTCGCACGTCTTGCAGTGGACGCAATTCTGGGCGTTGATCTGGAAGCGCGGTCCAGCCGGTTCTTCGATCCATTCATAGACGCCCGCCGGGCAGTAGCGGTTCGACGGACCGGCAAAGACGTCGTGTTCCGAAGTCTTTTGCAGGTCGATGTCCGCGACTTTCAGATGAACCGGCTGATCCTCTTCGTGATTGGTGTTCGACATGAACACGGACGACAGCCGGTCGAAGGTCAATTTGCCATCAGGCTTGGGATAGGCGATCGGCTGGTATGCCTTCGCGGGCTTGAGCGTCTTGCGATCCGGCTTGGTATGCGACTGGGTGCCGAACAGCGAAAAGCCCAGCGTATTGCACCACATGTCGAAACCGCCGAGCGCGTTGCCGAGAATGGTGCCGAATTTCGACCACAGCGGTTTGGCGTTGCGGACCGGATACAGATCCTTGCCGATCGACGAACTGCGCCAGCCGTTTTCATAGTCGGCCAGTTCGTCATTGGCGCGGCCGGCGCCGATCGCGGCTGCGATACTTTGCGCAGCGAGCATGCCGCTTGCCATCGCGTTGTGGACGCCCTTGATCCGCGGCACGTTGACGAAGCCGGCGGCGCAACCGATCAGGGCGCCGCCCGGAAAAGTCAGCCGCGGCACCGACTGGTAACCGCCCTCGGTGATCGCGCGCGAGCCATAGGCAAGGCGCTTGGCGCCGGCGAAAGTGTCCCGGATCCTGGGATGCGTCTTGAAGCGCTGAAATTCCTCGAACGGATAGATGTAGGGATTGTCGTAGTTGAGATGCACGACGAATCCGACTGCGACGAGATTGTCGTCGTAATGATAGAGGAACGACCCGCCGCCGGTCGCATTGTCGAGCGGCCAGCCGAACGAATGCTGCACCAGGCCCTTTTTGTGTCTGGCCGGATCGATCTGCCAGACCTCCTTGAGGCCGATGCCGAATTTGCCCGGCTCGCACTCCTTGTCGAGCGCGAATTTGGCAATCAGCTGCTTGGTCAGGCTGCCCCGCGCGCCTTCCGCGAACAGCGTGTACTTGCCCAGCAGTTCCATGCCGCGCGTAAAGGAATCCTTGGGTGAGCCGTCTTTGGCGATGCCCATGTCGCCGGTGGCGATGCCGCGTACCGCGCCATCGCCGTCATAGAGCGTTTCGACGGCCGCGAAGCCCGGATAGATTTCGACACCGAGCGCCTCGGCCCTGGCGCCGAGCCAGCGGCACACCATGCCGAGGGAAGTGATGTAACAGTGATGATTGTTCATCAGCGGCGGCAGCAGGAAATTCGGCAGCCGGACGCCGCCCGATTTCGTCAGCAGGTAAAACTGGTCGTCCTTTACCTGCGTCTTGAGCGGACAATCGGCGTCGTCGCGCCAATCCGGAACAAGCTTGTCGAGCGACACCGGGTCAATCACGGCGCCGGACAGAATATGCGCGCCGACTTCGGAGCCTTTTTCGACCACGACGATCGACAGTTCCGCATTGAGCTGTTTCAGCCGGATCGCGGCCGCAAGACCGGACGGACCGGCGCCGACGATGACGACGTCGAATTCCATGGACTCGCGGGGCGGCAGTTCTTCGTCGGTGCTCATGGTGTCGTCTCGCTCATCGAGAAGCCTTCTAAAGTCTGTTGTTTCCGATTTTCGCGCGAAGAACAACCATGGAAATGCCGGACCCGGCGGTCTAGGCTGAGCGATGCCCCTGACATCCCCCCATGACGCCTGATCGCGCCCCTACCGCCCAAGAATTGCTGGCCTTTTATCTGGAGGCCGGGGTCGACTGCGCGCTGATGGACGAGCCGGTCAACCGGATATCCGACGAGCGCGTCGCCGCTGCACCGGATCCGGTACAATCTCCGCCGGCAAGGCCGGCGCCGATGCCCGTGGCCCGCTCCGAGCCGGCACCCGCGCCTGACGTGGCGATCCAGTCGGCGCGCACTGCGCCCTCGCTGGAGGTGCTGCGCGCGATGCTCGAGCAATTCGACGGCTGCGCGCTGAAATCCACCGCGACGCGGCTGGTATTCGCCGACGGCAACCCGCAGGCGCGCATCATGTTCGTCGGCGAGGCGCCCGGCCGCGAGGAGGATATTGAGGGCCTGCCGTTCGTCGGACGTTCGGGCCAACTGCTGAATCGGATGATCGCGGCGATCGGGCTCGATCGCACCAGGGTTTACATCGCCAATGTCATTCCGTGGCGGCCGCCGGGCAACCGCACGCCGACGCCGCAGGAGACGCAAATCTGCCTGCCCTTCATCCAGCGCCAGATCGAGCTGGTGAATCCGGATGTGCTGGTGACGCTGGGAAATCCCTCCACCCAGACCCTGCTGTCAACCCGCGAGGGCATCATGAAAACCCGCGGGCGATGGCTCGACTACGACACCGGCACCCGCAAAATCCGCGCCATGGCGACGTTCCATCCGGCCTACCTGTTACGCTCGCCATCCTACAAACGCCTGGCATGGCAGGATCTGCGCGCCATCGCCAAGGCGCTGCAAGGATAAGCCGGCGTCGTGTCGGCAACGCGGTGCGGCGTTCTTCATGCCGCTCCGCAAAACCGACCGTACAATCCAAGGGTCATTGCCGGGCTTGACCCTACTGGATTCATACATCTCGTCATACGCGGGCTTGACCCGTGTATCCATCCATCTTCGGCAGAGTCGTTTCGAAAGGAGGGATTGCCGGTCAAGCCCGGCAATGACGGCCGAGATGTGTGCATCCAGCACGGCTTGACCCGGCATGCATCTTCTTCGAAAAGCCTCTCGTTCTTCGAAAAGACTCGTGTGAGGAGGGATGCGCGGTCAAGCCGCATGACGAGCATCGCGGTCGTTACGGCCCCGGCTCTGAAGCGCATCGCTTCGCAAGAGCTACGCGCTGCACGGCGTCCGGGCACGATAGCTGCGGCCTACTGCGCCTTCGGCCGCACGATGGCCCAGCCGATCCTTAAGGGTTCCTGACGCCCGGTGACCAGCCGCTCGAAGGCGCGCGGGATTTCCGGCACGATGCCGGGAAACCGCCTGGCCAGTTCGTCCGGCGGCGTGCCGGCGGTGTCGGACGCGCGCCAGACCACGACGCCGCCGAGCTCATTGAATTTCGCCTGCGTCAGCCACGGCGTCCGCGCCGGCGTCGCGTCGAGAAACAGATGCGGACGCGCCGAGGCCATTCCGATCAGGGTTGCGATCTGTGCGTCGCCTGCCACCGCGCGCAATGGACGGTTGGTGCGGCGTTCGAAACTGTCACCGAAGAAGCGGCCGATGGCCGTCGCAGGCAGCGAGGTGGCCACTTCCGCCGCTCCCGCCCAAGGCAGAAACAGCGTCGCCGCGATCGTCGCAACCGCCGGAGCCAGGATCGCAGCCGCCCAGACCGAACGCAGCAGCCGCTGGCGCCGCAGATGAATGAGATCGCCGGTCGCGACGATCACCGCCAGTCCCGACATCGAGAGTGCGATGCCCGTACCGCCCGTCACGCGATCGAGATCGAACAGCGCAACGGCCAGGCTTCCGATAAGCGCCGGCGCCAGCGCGAAGAAATAAACGAAACGGCGCGCCAAAGAGTGGACCGGCGGCCGAAACACGACCGCAGCGTCTTCGTCCGAGTGTGGCGTGAAACGGCTCGAATTGAGGATGACCAGCAGCACGACACCGGACATCGCGACCAGCAGAAAGCCTAGCAGGCCTCCCCAGCGCATCGCCCGGACGCTCAGGTCCGCGACTGCGGGCAGTGGCGGCAGCGCAATGGTGTCGGAACGGATCAGCCAGATCAGGTGGGGAAGCGTCAGCACGCCGATGACCAATAGCGCGAACAGCGGATCGACCGACATCAGCCTGCGCCGGCCCGGCGCGCTCGCCAGCGCAAACCCGGCCACCAGCAGCAACAACCCGGCCGCAGCCGATGTCGTCAGCAGCAGCAGGCCTGCGTCGATCGACAGCGCGAACCAGGCATTGCGGCGGCCCTGACCGATGACGCGCCATGAATGCAGCAGCATCAGCACCCACAACGGTCGTGCCAATACCAATGGCCCGAATTCCACGCCGGGAGAGCTGAACGCCGTGACCGTCAGCGTCAGCAGCACCACGAGGACCGCCTGCTGGTCGCCGACGATGGCGCGGCTGAGTGAATACAGCGCCCAGAATGTCGCAATAAAGCAGATCTGTGCGAGCAGATAGACGCCGAAGATATGATTGCCGGCGAGGCGAAAGGCGATGTCGGCGAGCCAGAACGCCAGCGGCGGCCCGAGATCGGTTCCGACCTGGTATTCCCTGCCAAACGCCAGCACCGTCGCGAGATCGCCGGGCGGGCTGCGATACAGCAATAGCGGTACGATCAGCCATAGCGCCGCTTGAAACAGCACCACGAGCCAGACCACCAGCCGCGGCCGGGCGCGGATCAGTTCGATGATCAGAGGAGTGAAACGCATGAAGAGCCTGAGAGGCCGGCCGGCAGAAGATCGGTTCCGAACCTGATAAAGCGCACGGCGCGGTCAGGCAACCGACATGAGCCCTATGCCGGGACTTCGATGACGAGCTGCGTTTCGGCCCGCATCAGGCCGCCGTCAAGGGTCATCGCCTGATGTTTTTCGCGCGAGGCGATGACGGGTGCGAAGAAGCGGCGGTGATGCACGGTCGGCCCCAACCGGGTCAGCGCCTCGAGATGCTCCGGCACGGCGTAACCCTTGTGCTGTTCAAAACCGTAGCCGGGGCAGTCCTGCGCCAATTTGCACATCAGGCGGTCGCGCGAGACCTTTGCAACGATCGACGCTGCCGCGATCGAGAGCACGAGGCCATCGCCGCCGATCACCGCGTCGCAATCGCAGGCCGTATCGAGTTTGTCGCGGCCATCGACGAACACATGCTGCGGCGTTTCCGGCAGCGCATGCACCGCGCGCGCCAGCGCCCATAGCGAGGCCCGCAGGATATTATCGCGGTCGATTCGTGCCGGCGACGCGAAGGCGACCGCGAACGACGCGGTGGCGCAGATTTCGTCGAACAGTTTTTCGCGCTGCTCTGAGGTCAACCGTTTCGAATCATCGATACCTTTGGGGATGCGCTTGGGATCAAGCACGACCGCCGCGGCAACCACCGGACCCGCCAGCGGCCCGCGGCCCGCCTCGTCGCAGCCCGCAACCGGCCAGACCCCGCGCTTGATCAGCGCCCGCTCGCGCCTGAAGCTCGGCGGCGCAATGGCGATGACGCCCTTCGGCAGCTTGGCCGGACCTTGTCTGGACTTTTCCCGAATCATGCCGGGATGGTGCTTCGCAGATTCCCGCGGCGCAACCGGGAACCCGGCTCAATGCCCGTTATTCAAGGGTCCCTGTTTCCGGGCGCGATGCAGCGTGTGCAATGCTCGCGGCCCCGGATCGTACCAAGCGCGGCGTTCCGTTACGGTTCCGGCTCAGCGGCGCCGCAAGAGCGCTGCGCCGCGTCCGGCGAACCGGGGCTCCTAAAACAGGCTCAACTGCTGCCCGCTGCGCTTGGGCCGGACGAAATGGTCGGTGGTCAGCTTCGAGCGTCGCTTGTTCAGCCCGAGCTTCTCGCAGGCGATCTCGAAACGGCGGCCGATCATCCAGGCCATTGGGCCGGTGCCCTTCATCCGCGTGCTCCACTGCGAATCATAATCGCGGCCGCCGCGCATGTCGCGGATCAGCGTGAAGACGTGACGATAGCGGTCGGGATAATTCGCCATCAGCCATTCGCGGAACAGCTCGCGCACCTCGAGCGGCAACCGCAGCAATACATAGCTCGCTTCCCTGACGCCGGCATGAGCCGCGGCGTCCAAAATGCGCTCGATCTCGGAATCGTTGAGCGCTGGAATCACCGGTGCCACCATCACCGTGGTCGGAATGCCGGCTTCCGACAATTGCCGCAGCGCCGCCAGCCGCTTGGCCGGCGACGAGGCCCGCGGCTCCATGGTGCGGGCGAGTTTCGGATCGAGCGTCGTCACCGACAGCGCCACCTTGGCGAGATTGCGCTTCGCCATCCGCGCCAGAATATCGACATCGCGCGTCACCAGCGCCGACTTGGTGACGATGCCGACCGGATGCCCGGCGCGCTCCAGCACGTCGAGAATGCCGCGCATGATCTTTCGCTCGCGCTCGATCGGCTGATAGGGATCGGTATTGGTGCCGATCGCGATCATCCGCGGCTCGTAATCCTGCGCCGCCAGTTCCTTGGCCAGCAGCGCCGGCGCGTCGGGCTTGACGAACAGTTTGGATTCGAAATCCAGACCCGGCGACAGGCCGAGAAAAGCGTGGGTCGGCCGCGCGAAACAGTAGACGCAGCCATGCTCGCAGCCCCGGTACGGATTGATCGAACGGTCGAAGCCGATATCGGGCGAATCGTTGCGGGTGATCACTTTTCGCGCGGTATCGATGGCGACCGTGGTTTTGAACGGCGGCAGTTCGTCGAGGCTCTGCCAGCCGTCGTCGAACGCGACCCGCGCTTCGGCTTCGAACCGCCCGCTTTCGTTGGACTGCGCGCCGCGGCCACGCCGCCGCTCGCGCTCGATTGCGACCGCCAGTTCGGGAAAAGCAGAAGGCGCACCCGCCGGTTCGGAGGGCGCCGTGACCGGCGGGTGCTTGAGGGCGGCAGAGGATGCTCGACTCATGTCCTCAACATAGCATGTCGATAGAACAAATCAAGAACACCGGGTCCGGCGATAGCGGGAGTAATGGCGGCCGATTGCGAATGCCGCAAAATGCTGCATTGGGGCGGGCTGTTTTGGGCGCCACAAGGTGATAACAGTGCGGCGTTTTGTCAAAAGGCCGCCACGAGCCATGCTGAGTGTCATCATCCCCACCGAAGGCGTCGAACAGCCCGCGGTCGCCACGCTGGCAGCGCTGGTACCGGGTGCGGCGGCCGGCGTGGTGCGCGAGGTGCTGCTGGTCGACCGTTCAGACACCGGCGTGATCGAACGCGTCGCTGACGTGGCGGGATGCCGTTTCCTGCCGTTCACCGGATCGCACGCCGCAGCGCTGGCCGCCGGCGCCCGGCAGGCGCGCTCGCCCTGGCTGATGTTCCTGCATGCTGGCGCCGTGCTTGACGCCGGCTGGATCGATGAGACCGCGCATTTCATCCACGGAGTCTCGGTCAGCGGCCGTCCCCGCGCCGGGATTTTCCGTTACGCGCGCTCGCCCTATGCGGATACGCGCCTGCGCGACAGTTTGAAGTATATCGCCCGGATGATTGCCGGACCGTCCGCCGATCAGGGGCTGCTGATTGCCCGCGATCATTACGACCGCCTCGGCGGCTACGCGCCGGACGGCCGCCGCTCCGAGGCGCGGCTGTTGCGGCAGCTCGGCCGCTCCGCGCGCACGCAATTGCGCAGCCGCATCATGGTGGCGTGATTCAAGAGGCCGTAGGTTGGGTTGAGCGCAGCGAAACCGACACGGGCATCGGCGAAGACGATGGGTATCGCTTTCGCTCCACCCCGTCCTAGGGCTAACCCGCCGCGCCCTTTACCTTTCCCCGGCGCAAATGCTCGTCCAGCCGCGGCATGATCTCGACGAAGTTGCAGGGCCGCGTGCGGTAGTCGAGCTGGTGCGCAAGAATGCCGTCCCATCCGTCGCGGCAGGCGCCGGGCGATCCCGGCAGGCAGAAAATAAACGTCGCCCCGGCGGTGCCCGCGGTGGCGCGGCTCTGGATCGTCGAGGCGCCGATCTTGGCGTGGCTCAGCATGTGGAAGGCAATCGAGAAACCGTCCATGCGTTTTTCGAACAGCGGCTCGATCGCCTCGGGCGTGACGTCGCGGCCGGTAAAACCGGTGCCGCCGGTGGTGACGATTGCGTCGATGCCGGGCTCGGCGATCCATGCGCTGACGATCAGGCGAATCGCATCGACGTCATCGGTGACGATCTTGCGCGCGGCCAGCGTGTGGCCGGCGGCCGTGAGCCGGTCGACCAGAATCGTGCCGGATTTATCGTCGTCGAGCGAGCGCGTGTCGGAAATCGTCAGCACCGCGATGTTGAGCGGGATGAATTGCTTGGGCTCGTCGATCGAGGACATTGCTTCTAGTTCAACGTCATGGCCGGACTTGTCCCGGCCTTCCACGTCTTCTCCGAGATGCCGCACAGACGCGGATGCCCGGGACAAGCCCGGGCATGACGGTTAGTGCAATCGAGCATCCTCACAGCCGGTCCGCGCCGAACGTGTTGCAGGCCTGTACCGTGCCCTGCTGGTAGCCGGTCATGAACCAGCGCTTGCGCTGCTCGGCCGAGCCATGGGTGAAGGAATCGGGCACCACCCGGCCCTGCGCCTGACGTTGCAGCGTGTCGTCGCCGATGGCGGTGGCCGTCTGCAGCGCGGCATCGATATCGCCGGCTTCGAGGAAGCCCGGACGCTTCTTCTCCTCGCGGTTGACCCAGACGCCGGACAGGCAATCAGCCTGCAGCTCGACCTTCACCTGCAGCGCGTTGGCCTCCGCCTTGCTGCCGGCCTGCTGCTGCAACCGCGTCACGCGCGGCAGGATGCCGAGCAGGTTCTGGATGTGATGGCCCGCTTCATGGGCGATGATGTAGGCCGCGGTGAATTTGCAGGCGTTGCCCGAGCAGCCGCGGAAGCGCGTCTCGACCTGGCGAAAGAAATTGGTGTCGAGAAAAATCTGTTTGTCCGGCGGACAATAGAACGGCCCCATCGCCGCCTGCGCCATGCCGCAGCGCCCGCCATTGGTGGCGTTGCGGAACAGCACGATGCGCGGGCCCGAATAGGATTGTCCGCTGGCCTGGAAAATTTCGCTCCAGCGATCGTCGATCTCGCCGAGCACACCGGAGATCATGCTGCCCATTTCGTCGGCCGGCGCGCCGGTCTTGGCGGGCGCGGACCGGCGGTCAGATTGATAACTTGGCGATTGGCCGCCGGTGAGAATTTCCGCGCCGCCCATCAG
The DNA here is from genome assembly GCF_964252615.1 of uncultured Bradyrhizobium sp. NCBI lineage: Bacteria > Pseudomonadati > Pseudomonadota > Alphaproteobacteria > Hyphomicrobiales > Nitrobacteraceae > Bradyrhizobium > uncultured Bradyrhizobium sp. Next base: position 18,542 of record NZ_CAXUNQ010000009.1, on the reverse strand, counting down.
GATGCGCGGATCGATGCCGAACGCCCAGCCTACCAGGCCGAGCACGATGATGGTGCCGATCCCCAGTCCGCCGCCGCCCATCGGCAAACCAAAGCCGCCTCCACCGCCCATGCCGCCGCCATCGTCACCGCGACGGTCGTCGATGTCGTCGCTGCGGCGGAAGTCATCATAACGCATGGCGCTTTCCTCATCCCGGCGGGTTGGGGCCGATCTGCCCATCACTCAACGCAGCAGGCACGTAAAATTTCCATCCCGTTAATCAATAACCCGCGGGGCAAAAATTGCCTAGCTTGATTGATGAACGGACGCGCGGGCGATAACCCGCTGTTTACCTCGGCACGTCAATGTATCGCCAGTCGGTTGTTTAGTCCCGCGTCGCCGACTGCGTCGCCTGAGTCAGAGTATTTGAGTCATGGTTGTGTCGCGTCGCGGGGCGTCTGCAAAGGCGCCCCGCACTCAGTTTAAGACCCGCTCAAGCGCTCGTATCATCGTTGGCGATTGCGTCGCCGAGATGTCGAAGCTGGCAGCCGCTTCAGTCGATCTGGTGTTCGCCGATCCGCCGTATAATCTGCAGCTTAAAGGCGACCTCAAGCGCCCCGACGAATCCCACGTCGATGCCGTCAACAACGATTGGGACAAGTTTTCCTCCTTTGCCGCCTATGACGATTTCACCCGCGCCTGGCTGCTGGCCTGCCGCCGCGTCATGAAGCCGTCGGCGACGCTGTGGGTGATCGGCTCCTACCACAATATCTTCCGCGTCGGCGCCGTCATGCAGGACCTCGGCTTCTGGGTGCTCAACGACATCGTCTGGCGCAAGACCAATCCGATGCCGAATTTCCGCGGCCGCCGCTTCACCAATGCGCACGAGACCATGATCTGGGCCGCGCGCGACGAGAAGGCCAAGGGCTACACCTTCAATTACGAAGCGCTGAAGGCCGCCAACGAGGACGTCCAGGCGCGCTCCGACTGGCTGATCCCGCTGTGCACCGGCGACGAGCGGCTCAAGGGCAGCGACGGCAAGAAGGTCCATCCGACCCAGAAGCCGGAAGGGCTGCTCGCCCGCGTGCTGCTGTCGTCGTCGAAGCCGGGCGACCTGGTGATCGATCCGTTCAACGGCACCGGCACCACCGGCGCCGTCGCAAAACGGCTCGGCCGCCGCTATATCGGTTTTGAGCGCGACCAGACCTATGCGACCGCGGCGGAAGCGCGCATCGCCGCGGTCGAGCCGCTGCCGGAAGCGACCCTGGCGCCGTTCATGACGGCGCGCGACGCGCCGCGCGTGGCGTTCTCCGAACTGATCGAGCGCGGGATGATCCTGCCCGGCACCCGGCTGGTGGATTCGAAAAAGCGCCATGGCGCCTTGGTGCGTGCCGACGGCGCCATCATGCTGGGCGACAAGGTCGGCTCGATCCATCGCATCGGCGCGGTAGCGCAAGGCTCCGGCGCCTGCAACGGCTGGACCTTCTGGCACGTCGAGACCAACAAGGGCCTGCGCCTGATCGACGAATTGCGCGCCGAGATCCGCTCCGGCATGGCAGCCGTGTAATTTCTGCGGGTTGCCGCACCCTGTTTCGCCTCGCTAGCCTGTGATATCTTGCTGCGTTCATCCACGCAAAGCCGCCATTTATTTGAAACGATCGAGCCGTCCGATGCGAACCCGGGAATCCGAATCATTGCTGTTGCTGCCGCTGTTGCCGATTTTCTTTGTCGGCATCTTTCCGATGCTGCTGTTCGGCTTCTTGGGATTTCTGGGCATCGCCCTGTTCGGTATTCTGCTGGTTTGCGTCGGTCTCACCGACGGGCTAGATGCAAATAATACCTTCAACGAGCAGATCATTGTCCACGGTTATGCCAACCGTGCGAGCCGCTCCATGCACGCAACGGATCTGCATTCTGCCACGCGCTTCGCGCTGGTCGTGGATATGATCGGCGCAGCCCTGGTCGCCACTGGTTTGTGCGGCTTTTTCTGGTTCGGCTGAACAAGATTGTCATACGCGGGCTTTGATCCGCGTATCCATCATCTTTGCAAGAGTCGTTGCGAAGGGAGAAGGGTTGCCGGGTCAAGCCCGGCAATGACGGCCGAGGTGTGTGCATATGGGAGGGTCAAGTCCGGCAATGACCCGGCAGAGTCGGCAAAGCCGCTCTTGCGCGGCCTATCATCCTTCCACAATATGAATTCTCGAAGACGGCGAAGCCCTCGGTGGGCACGCTTCGCTTTGCCACCCTTCCTGCCCGCCAATGTCCACGGAGACCCCGATGCTCAAATTTTACTTCAACGGATCGCCGAATCCGACCAAGGTCGGGCTGTTTCTCGAGGAAGCCGGGATTCCGTACGAGGCCGTCCCCGTCGATACCCGGACCGGTGAGCAGTTCAAGCCGGACTATCTCGCCATCAATCCGAACGGCAAGGTACCGGCAATCGACGACGATGGGGTTAAGGTATTCGACAGCAACGCCATTCTGCTCTACCTCGCCGAAAAGACCGGAAAATTTCTCCCCTCCAATACGCCGGCTAACCGTGCCGAATTGTTGTCCTGGCTGATGTTCGTCGCCACGGGCGTCGGTCCTTTTTCCGGTCAGGCCGTTCACTTCAAGCATTTCGCGCCGGAGAAAGTCGACTACGCACATACCCGCTATCAGTTCGAGGCGCAGCGCCACTACGGCATTCTCGACGACCATCTCGCCCAGCGAAAATACATGGTCGGCGATACCTATACCATCGTCGACATGGACGTCTGGGGCTGGGCGCGCATGGTGCCTTTCATCCTCGGCGACTTTGCAAAATACCCCAACGTCAAACGGCTGGTCGACGAGGTGTCGGCGCGGCCGGCCGCGGCGCGGGCGGTGGCGCTGAAGGACAAGTTCGTCTTCAAGGCCGAAATGGACGACGAGGCGCGCGCCATCATGTTCGGCCACCTCAAGACCAAGGCGGCGTAGGCCAACAATCTCCGTCATGGCCGGGCCCTGTCCCTACTGGATTCACCCATCTCGTCATACGCGGGCTTGACCCGCGTATCCATCACTCCGGAAGACTCTTTTAAGGGATGGATGCCCGGGCAAGCCCGGGCATGACGACGGAGTACTACCGCCTTCGCCCGGAAACGAATGTTGAGTGGCCATGAAGTTGAGCCTAGATTATCTAGCTCAGAAGAGTATCACCTCGAACGTAAATCACAGTCGGCGCATCGCCAGTAAACGAGACACCATGACCGTTCTCATCGCCGGCGGCGGCATTGGCGGGCTGACGCTGGCGCTCAGCCTGCACCAGATCGGCGTCCCCGCTAAAGTGTTCGAGAGCGTGCCGGCGTTAAGGCCGCTTGGCGTCGGCATCAATGTGCTGCCGCATGCGGTACGCGAATTGATCGAACTCGGCCTGCTCGACAAGCTCGACGCCGCCGCCGTGCGCACCAAAGAACTGGCGTATTTCTCCAAGCACGGCAAACCGATCTGGAGCGAGCCGCGCGGGCTCGAGGCCGGATACCGATGGCCGCAATTCTCGGTCCATCGCGGCACGCTGCATCAGATCCTCCTCGATGCCGCGGACGAGCGCTTGGGACGGGAGAACATTCTCACAAGTCATCATCTCAGCGGCTGGACCGAGACCTCCAACGGCGTCCGCGCCGAATTCATCGACAAGGCTACCGGCAAACCCGCCGGCCGTTATGACGGTGCGCTGCTGATCGCCGCCGACGGCATCCATTCCGCGGTCCGCGAAAAGCTCTATCCGCAGGAAGGCCCGCCGATCTGGAACGGCCGCATCCTGTGGCGCGGCATCACCGCGTCCGACGCTTTCCTGTCGGGCCGCACCATGATCATGGCCGGCCATGAGGTGCTAAAGTTCGTCTGCTATTGCATTTCGAAAGAACCGGACGCTTCGGGCAAATTCCAGATCAACTGGGTCGCCGAGCGGCACATGCCCCCGACCTATCAGTGGCGCCGGGAGGATTACAACCGCACTGCCAAGCTCGATGAATTTTTGCCGTGGTTCAAGGACTGGAAATTCGGCTGGCTCGACGTGCCCGGCCTGATCCGCGACTGCCCGCACGCTTATGAATATCCGCTGGTGGACCGCGATCCGATTCCGCAATGGACGTTTGGCAAGGTGACGCTGATGGGCGACGCGGCGCATCCGATGTATCCGATCGGTTCCAACGGTGCGTCGCAGGCGATCCTCGACGCGCGCGTCATCACCCGCGAAATCCTGGCGCATGGCGCGACCAGCGCCGCGCTGCTGGCCTATGAGGCGGAACGCCGTCCCGCCACCACCGAACTCGTCATGCTCAACCGCCGCAACGGGCCGGAGCAGGTGATGCAACTGGTTGAGGAACGCGCGCCGGACGGATTCAATCTCGTCACCGACGTGCTGTCGCTCAAGGAACTGGAAGACATCGCCGCCAACTACAAGCGCGTCGCCGGCTTCCAGGTCGAAGCCCTCAACGCCAAGCCGCCGATCGTGGTGATGCCGGCGCCGTCACACCTGTCGAGCGTGGGATAACTTCCGTGCCCCGGACGCAGCGGCCGCGCCATAAGCACGTTTACGCGCGTCTCCGACGCGCAATGGCTCTTGCGAAGATGGATGGAGACGCGGATCATGCCCTGCATCGGCACACATCTCTGTCGTCATTGCCGGGCTTGACCCTACTGGATTCACACATCTCGTCATATGCGGGCTTGACCCGCGTATGACGAGATGGGCGAGGCTAGCAAGGTTCAGCCCGGCTGCGATGGTTCTCCGCTCGGTAATGGTCGACTCTGCGAACCGGCGTGAAAGAACGCTGCGGTGCGTCCGGGACAACCTCGGTCATTCGCCCAACCCGTGAGCGATCACCTTGCGCATCACGTTCGGCAGCGCTTCGTCCTTGAGCGTGGCGACCGGTACCCAGCGCATGCCATCCGGCGCTCGGGCGCGAGCTGAAACGGTTGCGGTGTAAACCACCAGCTCCAGCGGAAAATGCGTGAACACATGCGTGACTACGCCGGCTTTGCGATGCCAGCGCGCAATGCCATGCAACGCCGGCGCCTGGTTCAGCGCCGTCCTGTCATTCTGCGCCGCAAGCCACTCCGACGTCGGCACTTCGGTCATGCCGCCGAGCAGGCCTTTTTCGCCGCGGGTGCGCACCAGCAACTCGCCGCCGCGCGTGACCACGAACGCCGCTCCGCGACGCAGGTCGCCGGTCTTCTTTGGCGCCTTGCGTGGAAACGTCTCCTGGTCGCCGCGTGCGCGGGCGTCGCACGCGTCGCGGAGCGGACACAGCGTGCAGGCCGGTTTCTTCGGCGTGCAGATCGTCGAGCCCAGATCCATCAGCGCCTGCGCGCTATCACCGGCGCGGCTCTCGCCGGCGCGCGAAGCGGCGAGCAGCGTCGCGGCCAGTTGCTGGATCAGAGGCTTCGCCTTCGGCAGCGGCTCCTCGATCGCATACAGCCGCGACACCACGCGCTCGATGTTGCCGTCCACCGGCATGGTATGGCGGCCGAACGCGATCGCGGCAACCGCCGCGGCGGTGTAGGAGCCAACCCCGGGCAGTTCGCGCAAGGCGTCCTCAGTATCGGGAAACGCGCCGTCGTGATCGCGCACTACCGCCACCGCGCAGGCATGCAGGTTGCGCGCACGCGAATAATATCCAAGGCCGGCCCACATCCTCAAGACGTCGTCGAGCGATGCCCGGCCTAAATCCTCCACGCTCGGCCAGCGGGCGACGAATTTCTCGAAATAAGGCGCCACCCATTTGACGCCGGTCTGCTGCAGCATGATTTCCGACAGCCACACCCGGTACGGATCGGCAGCTTCGCCCGGCAGCGGCCGCCACGGCAGTTTGCGGCGGTGCCGATCATACCATGCGAGCAGCAGCGCCGGGCGGGCGGCAGATTGGTGCGGCTCATGCTTACGGCTGGCGAACGAAGAGGACATTGCGACAGTCTAGTACCAATCTCTCTGCGTCACGCCCGGGCTTGTCGCAGGCATCCACGTCTTTCTTCTCGCGCCAGCTTTAAGGCCGGGACATGGCCCACTGGACTCACACGTCGCGTTGTACGCGGGCTTGGCCCACGTATCCATCCGTCTTCGCACCAGTGGGCGAAGGGGATGGATTGCCGGGTCAAGTCCTGCTGGATGCACACATCTCACCGTCATGCCCGGCCTTGTGCCGGGCATCCACGTCTTTCTTTCCGATGTGGAGCACAGACGTGGATGGCCGGGACGAGCCCGGCCATGACGGCAGAGGCGGTTTTCGCCTCAGACAGCGACGTGTTATGAATATTCATGTCCAAGCCCGGTCCGATCTCGGCAAAGCCGCTCTCCGTCCTGCTCAGCGACGTGTTTTCCGACGCCTACGCCCGCCAGGGATTTGCCGCGCGCGAATTGGTGACCCGCTGGGCGGAGATCGCAGGATCCGAGGTCGCCGCCCATTCCGAGCCGCTGAAAATCCAATGGCCGCGCCCGGTCGAGGGCCAGCCCACGGAACCGGCCACCCTGGTGCTGCGGGTGGAAGGCCCGATGGCGCTGGAAATCCAGCATGCGTCCGACGTGATCCTGCAGCGGGTCAATCGCTTCTTCGGCTGGAGCGCGGTGGGCCGGCTGGCGCTGCGGCAGGCGCCGTTGTCGCGACGGGACAAACCCAGACCCTCGCGGGCGCCGGAACCCGCCGAGGTGACCGAACTGGCGAAAACCCTGTCGTCGGTAGAAGACGAGGAACTGCGCACGGCACTGGCCCGGCTCGGCGCCTCGATCAAGCGAAATTGAGCCTCTTGCACGCGTGCGGAACCTCGGCCCGCCATTGCCACGATTGTCGTTTCAAGCTAGCGAACGAACGTCGTCCGTCATGGCCGGGCTTGTCTTGGCCATCCACGTCTTGCAAAGTCGCAAGGAAGAAAGACGTGGAGACCGGGCATGACAAGCCTTTTGTTAAGGCGTGATCCCGCGCCGATCCGGAGCAAACCATTGATCATCACGCGCCGCGCCTTTACCGCCGCCCTGTCGCTGACCGGGCTTGCCGCTCTCGCCGGGCTCTCGCCGCTGCGCCTGCTATCGGACGCGCTGGCGCAAAATGCGACCGCAGCCGATGTCGCCAAGCCGGTGTCGCTGCCGGACATGGCGCTGGGCCCCGCCAACGCCACCGTCACCATGACCGAATACGCCTCGATGACCTGCCCGCATTGCGCGCATTTCAACGAAACCGTGTTTCCGAAAATCAAGTCGGAATATATCGACACCGGCAAGATTCGTTACGTGTTCCGTGAATTTCCGCTCGATATCAAGGCCGCGGCGGGCTCGATGCTGGCGCGCTGCATCGCCAAGGACGACTCCGGTAAATATTTTGCCGTGATCGACATGCTGTTCAGGCAGCAGAACGACTGGGTTCTGAAGAACACCACCGAAACGCTGAAGCGGATCGGCAAGCAGGCCGGCTTGAGCGAGCAGGCCGTGGAAACCTGCCTCAAGGACCAGGCGCTGCTCGACAAGATCGCGGCCGACCAGAAGTACGCCAGCGACGTGCTGAAGGTCAATTCGACGCCGAGCTTCTTCGTCAACGGCGAGATGGTCAAGGGCGCCGTCTCGTTCGAGGATTTCGACAAGGTAATCAGGCCGCTGCTGAAGAGCTGACTTCTTGTCCTGACCAGCGCGTCATCCTGAAAAGGATGTAAGCCGAACACTCCTTTCAACGGGAGCGCAACCACATTCCGCGAATCGTCCGCGCGCAGGCGGCGACCCATCCGCGATGCCGTCTCTTGTGGCACCCGGGCAGATGCATTTTATAATCACAAACGCCGACGGTTATGCGTCCCCGCCGCGCGGGGACGACGGCTCAGTTTTTCGCAGCCTTAAGCGGGCGGCGGCATGCGATGCGAACACGTCCATACGAACATCCGTCTAACCCCCGCAAAAGACTCTGGAAAAGCCCCGGCCGCCGGTTGCCCTCTTAAGCTCGCCTCGCCATTGTCCGGTCTCAAGAGCCGCGGTCCGCGAGTCTCCGGCACATGACAATGCCTTCTATGGTATTGTGACGGCTAACAGATTCGCGCCTGCCAACAGAGCATCCCAACCTCATGAAACTCACGCGCCTTCGCCTGCACGGATTTAAATCGTTCGTCGAACCCACCGACTTCGTGATCGAGCCGGGGCTGACCGGCGTGGTCGGGCCGAATGGCTGCGGCAAGTCCAATCTGGTCGAAGCGCTGCGCTGGGCGATGGGGGAGACGTCGCACAAGTCGCTGCGTGCCGCCGACATGGACGCGGTGATTTTCGCCGGTTCCGGCAACCGCCCGTCGCGCAATCACGCCGAAGTGGTGATGACGATCGATAATTCGGACCGCAGCGCGCCGTCGGCCATGAACGATTCCGAGACGCTGGAAATCTCGCGCCGGATCGAACGCGAAGCGGGCTCGGTGTATCGAATCAATGGCCGCGACGTGCGCGCCAGGGACGTGCAGATCCTGTTTGCGGATGCCGCCACGGGCGCCCGCTCACCGGCGCTGGTCCATCAGGGCAAGATCGGCGAGATCATCCAGGCCAAGCCGGAGCAGCGCCGCCGCGTGCTGGAAGACGCCGCCGGGGTCGCCGGACTTCATGCGCGCCGTCACGAAGCCGAATTGCGCCTCAAGGCCGCCGAAACCAACCTTACCCGCGTCGAAGACGTGATCGGACAATTAGCCGGACAGATCGACGGCCTGAAGAAGCAGGCGCGGCAGGCGATCCGCTACCGGGAGGTCGCCGCCAAGGTGCGCAAGGCCGAGGCCATGCTGTTTCACCTGCGCTGGCTGGAGGCGCATGCCGATGTGGCCGAAGCCGGCCGCACCCATGACCTCAATGTCCGCGAACTGGCCGAACGTACGCAGGAGCAGGCCGAGGCTGCCCGCATCCAGGCCATCCGCGCATCGGAGTTGCCCGCATTGCGCGAGGCCGAGGCGCGCGCAGCGGCGGGGCTGGCGCGGCTCACCAACGCCCGCGAAATCCTCGACCGTGAGGAGGAGCGTGCCAAGGAACGCGTCGCCGAACTCGATCGCCGGTTGACGCAATTCTCGGCCGACATCGCACGTGAACAGCAGCAGTCCTCCGATGCCGAGACCGCGCTGCAACGGCTCGATGCCGAAGACGCCGAACTGAAGGAAGAGATCAAGTCCCGCGTCGAGAAGCGCAGCGGCGTCGATGAGCGCGTGTCGGAAGCCGAGGCCACGCTCGCCGCCGCCGAACAGACTTTCGGTGAGTTGACCAGGGCGTTGGCCGACCTTACCGCCAAGCGCAATCAGCTTGAATCCAGCGTCCGTTCGCATCGCGACCGCCTGTCGCGGCTCGATCAGCAGATTGCCGGCGTCGAAGGGGAAGTCGAACAGCTCGCGCAACAGACCAGCGGGCTGGGCGATCTAAACGTCCTCGCCGGCGCGATGGAAAACGCGCAGCAAGCGCTCGCGCAGTCCGAAGCCGCGGCCCAGGGCTCCGAAGCCGCCCATGTTGTCGCGCGACAGCAATTGGAAGCCACGCGCGCACCGTTGACCGAGGCCGACAAGCGCGTTCAGCGCCTGGAAACCGAGGCACGGACGATTTCCAAGATCGTCAATGGCGAAACCAAGAATCTGTGGCCGCCGATCATCGACGGCGTCAGCGTCGCCAAGGGTTATGAGAAGGCGCTCGGTGCCGCGCTCGGCGACGATCTCGATGCTCCGGTCGACCCTTCGGCGCCGATGCGCTGGACCAATGCCGGCGTCGGCGAAGGCGATCCGTCGCTGCCGGAAGGCGTCGAATCGCTGGCGGCCCATGTCGAGGCCCCGTCCGAACTGGCACGCCGTTTGGCGCAGATCGGCGTGGTGGCGAAGGAGCGCGGCGCGGAACTGGTGGCGCAACTGAAAACCGGCCAGCGGCTGGTGTCGCGCGAAGGCGACGTCTGGCGCTGGGACGGCTTTGTTGCGGCAGCCCATGCGCCGACCGGCGCCGCACGGCGGCTCGCCGAGCGGGCTCGTCTGGTCGACATCGAAACCGAGCTTGAACATGCGCGCATCGATGCCGCAGCCAAACGCCAGGCGCTGGAAGCTGCCGAAGCCGAACTGAAGGCGGCTTCCACCGCGGAGACCGCCGCGCGCGACGCATTGCGCGCGGCCCGCCGCGATGTCGATGCCGCGCGCGAGCGGCACGCGGGCGCCGAACGCGAGATCAATCGCCACGCCGCGCGGAAGTCGGCGCTCACCGAAGCGCACAGCCGCCTTACCGCGGACCGCAGCGAAGCCCTTGCCGCGCACGAAAACGCCGCTGCCGGCTTGAGCGAATTGCCGCCAAGCCTCGACACCGAAACCAGGCTGGCTTCCGTGCGGACCGATATCGACGGCCATCGCCGGCTGGCCGCACAGGTCCGCGCCGAGGCGCAGGCGCTGGCGCGCGAGGCGGAATTGGCCGACCGCCGGGTACAGGCGATCTTGGCCGAGCGCGGCGAATGGCACAACCGCAAGCAGAGCGCGGCCTCGCAGATATCGACCATCGAGACCCGCATTACCGAGGTCAAAGCCGAGCGCGCCGAACTCGACAACGCCCCCGCCCTCTTCGCGGATAAGCGCGGCGCACTGATCGGCGAGATCGAGCACGCCGATAGCGACCGCCGCGCCGCCGCGGACGCGCTGGCAACGGCGGAAAACGTCATGGCGGAAACCGACCGCGCCGCCAAGATTTCGCTCGAAGCCCTGTCGCGCGCGCGCGAGGCCTGCGCCCGCGCCGAAGAACGCATGGACGGCGCCAGGCGCCGCCTCGACGACATTGAGCGCGAAATCCGCGACATGCTCGAGGTCGAGCCCGGCGGCGTCGCGGCGCTGGCCGAGATCAGGCCGGACGCTGAACTTTCGCCGCTCGCCGAGATCGAGGAAAATCTGGAAAAGCTGCGTCGCGACCGCGAGCGCCTCGGCGCCGTCAATCTGCGCGCCGAGGAAGAATTGCGCGAGGTCGAAACCCAGCACACGTCGCTGACCACCGAGCGCGACGATCTGGTGGAAGCCATCAAGCGCCTGCGTCAGGGCATTCAGAGTCTCAACCGCGAAGCGCGCGAGCGGCTCCTGACTTCGTTCGAAGTCGTCAATGGCCATTTCAAGCGGCTGTTCACCGAACTGTTCGGCGGCGGCGAGGCCGCGCTGCACCTGATCGAGAGCGACGACCCGCTCGAAGCCGGGCTTGAGATCATCGCCAAGCCGCCCGGCAAGAAGCCGCAGTCGCTGTCGCTGCTTTCGGGCGGCGAGCAGGCGCTGACCGCGCTGGCGCTGATCTTCGCGGTTTTTCTCACCAATCCGTCGCCGATCTGCGTGCTGGACGAAGTCGACGCCCCGCTCGACGATCATAACGTCGAGCGGTTCTGCAACCTGCTGCATGAAATGACGGCGTCGACCGATACGCGCTTCATCATCATCACGCATAATCCGATCACCATGGCGCGGATGAACCGGCTGTTCGGCGTCACCATGGCCGAGCGCGGCGTATCGCAACTGGTCTCGGTCGATCTCGAAGGCGCGGTGGAGATACTCGACCAGCACGTGGCGTGAGCTGAACGCCACTCATCCACGAGTCTTCCCCGCGACGGCGGGGACGACGCTGGAGATGTGGCCCACGCGATGACCGCCCCCGACCTTCCCTCCGAACTGAACGCGGCGCTCGACACCAAGCTGCACGGCCTGTCGCGCAGCGATGCCGCGGCGCGTTCGGCAAAAATATCCGGGACCTATCGCAGCGGCGGCAATTCGGGGACAATCCGCACCGAGACCGATGCGCTTGCTTACGCGCTGGCGCGCATGCCCGCGACCTACGCCGCCGTCACCGCGAGCCTGAACGCGCTGGGCGAGGTCCGGCCTGATTTTGCGCCGGCCAGCCTGCTCGACGTCGGCGCCGGCCCGGGAACGGCGACCTGGGCCGCAGCGGAAGCATTTCCGTCGCTCACCGATTTCACCTCGATCGATGCCAACGCCGCATTGCGGACCCTCGCACTCGATCTGGCCCGCGCCAGCGCCCGCCTTTCCGGCCTTCGCTATATTGCGGGAGATGCCCGCGCAAAGCTGCTTTCCGCCGCCGCGACGGACCTCGTGATCTCCAGCTATCTGATCGGCGAACTCGATGCCGCGGGGTGCGCTGAAATCGGCGAGTTGATGTGGGCCAGAACCCGCGACACGCTTGTCATTGTCGAACCCGGCACGCCGGCCGGCTATGCGCGGATCATCGCATTGCGGGCGCGCCTGATCGCCCAAGGCGCGCATGTCGCAGCACCCTGCCCGCACGAGCGCAAATGTCCGTTGCAGGCTCCGGACTGGTGCCACTTCAGCCAACGCCTGCCGCGCTCGCAGTCCCACAAACAGCTCAAGCGCGCAGAGCTTCCATACGAAGACGAGAAATTCGCCTATGTGGCGCTGACCCGCCTCCCGGTGCCGCAGCGGCCGTCGCGCGTACTGGCGCAGCCGGTGGTCGGCAAGGTCGAGGTCACGGCAAAACTATGCACGCCGGACGGCCTCATGGTCGCAAAAATCCCGCGCCGCGCCAGGACGGACTACGCCCGCGCCCGGCGCTGGCGATGGGGGGATGGGCTGGTGGAGTAAACCGAGCCGCCCGGACACGTTAACGAACTTCGCAGGATTAACGGCGCCGGTACCGTTAAGGAATTGAATTAACCCTTTTTTCTGCCATGTTCGCGCCCAAAGCAGGCATGGGGACGCTCGATCGGCAATCCGGTCAGACGCAGCCTTGCGCGAGGGGTTTTCATGGCAAAGCCAGCAGTCATCGTCGTCGGCGCGGACAAGGGCGGGGTCGGCAAGACCACGGTCTCGCGCACCGTGCTCGACTATTTCAGCGCCAACAACGTGCCCACCCGCGCCTTCGACACCGAATCGCCGCGCGGCACGCTGAAGCGCTTTCATCCCGACATCACCGAGATCGTCGACGTGACGTCGACGCCCGACCAGATGAAGATTTTCGACACGCTGAGCACGGCAAGCACCAGCGTTACCGTGATCGACGTCCGCGCCGGCCTGCTGTCCCCGACTTTGGCCTCGCTGCGCGACATCGGCTTTCTCGACGCCGCCAAATCCGGCCAGATCACCTTCGCCGTATTCCACATCCTCGGCCCATCGATCGCATCGCTGGACGAGATCGCCGAGACCGCCAATTTCATGCAGGGCGCCAAATACTTCCTGGTGAAGAACTTCATCAACAATACGAGCTTCTTCGAATGGGACCAGGCCACCTACAATTCCTACTTCCACCGCATCAAGGACGCTACCGAACTGACCATTCCGAAGCTGAACGAAATGGCCTATGAGCAGGTCGAAGTCGCCTCGGTGCCGTTCCTCAAATTCGTCGCCAACAAGGGCATGCACGACGAGGCCGCGAACTATTCTTTCGTGCTGCGCGGCTATGTGCGGCACTGGCTGGCCGCGGTCTGGAGCGAGTTCGACCGCATCAAGCTGACCGACATCGTCGGCTCGAAGGATTCCAAGGAAAAGGCACCCCGCGCCGGCAGCGGCGAAAAGTAGCTCGCCGTCATTCCGGGGCGCGCCTCTCGGGGCGCGAGCCCGCAATCCATAACCACCACGGAGTCTGCGGATTCCGGGCCTGCGCCCCAAGAGGCGCATCCCGGAATGACGTCTGATTTGACTGACTTTGCTACTTCATCCGATATTCCCCCGATGCGCCGCACGCCGGTCTACATCATCTGCTCGCCTCGCCCGCTGGTCGGCAAGACGCTGATCGCGCGGCTACTGAGCGAATTTCTGCTGCTGCTGCGCGGCTCGGTTATCGCCTTCGATATCAACCTGAAGGAACCGTCGCTGCTCGATTATCTGCCCGAGCTTACCGAAACCGCCGATGTCATCGATACCTTCGGCAAGATGCAACTGATGGATCGTCTGATCGTCAACGACGGTATCGCCAAGGTGCTCGACCTCGGCTTTCATGCCTTCGACGAATTCTTCAAGATGGCCGACGAGATCGGCTTCATGAAGGAAGCGGCGCGGCGCGGCATTGCGCCGCTGGTACTGTTCGTCGCCGACACCGACCGCGTCTCCGCGCGCGGCTACCAGACGTTGCGCCAGCAGATTTTTCCGAACGCGCTTTTGACGGTCGACAACGAAGCCGTCGTGCGCGGCGAACTGCCCGAGGCGATGGGATACGGCCGCGTGCTTTCGATCGGCGCGCTGCCGGTGTTTTTGAAGACCTATATCGACCGGGTGAGTTTCTCCTTCACCAGCTATCTGCGCGCCGAAAAGGATTCCTCCACCGAGTTGCATCAATGGATCCGCAGGAACTATTCCAGCTTTCGCGAGATCGAATTGAGCTTGGGGCCGCAGCGATCGTGATGCGTCTCGAAGGATGGCCGCGGGCGCCTGTGGCTCATCCTTCAAGACGCCGTGCAAGGGTCCTCGGGATGACGGCGGAGCATGCGGCGAACCTGATCAATGTCCCTCGAACGACATCAGCGTGCGCACCGGGACGTCCATCGCGCGCAGTTTTGCAGCCCCGCCGAGATCCGGCAGGTCGACGATGAAGCACGCCGCCACCACATTGGCGCCGATCCGGCGCATCAGCTTGACCGCGCCTTCCGCGGTGCCGCCGGTGGCGATGAGATCGTCGACCAGGATGACGCGCTCGCCGGGATGGATGGCGTCGGCGTGCATCTCCATTTCGTCGAGGCCGTATTCCAGCGAATAGGCGATGCGCACCGTGGCGTGCGGCAGCTTGCCCTTCTTGCGGATCGGCACGAAGCCGGATGAGACCTGGTGGGCGATCGCGCCGCCGATGATGAAACCGCGCGCCTCGATGCCCGCGACCTTGTCGATCTTCGATCCGGCCCACGGCTGCACCAGTTCGTCGACCGCGCGGCGAAACGAACGCGCGTCGCCGAGCAGCGTGGTGATGTCGCGAAACAGGATGCCGGGCTTCGGATAATCCGGAATGGTGCGGACCGCGGCTTTTAGATCGTGTTCGAGTTCAGGGGTCATATGGCTTCTTTCAAATAAACACCGTCATTCCGGAAGCCGCGTAGCGGCTGTCCGGGATGACGGTTGTTGTCGGATAGGCTATCACCTTAATTTAAATCGCTCTAGCTCGCCGGTTCCCGCAGCCGGAAAGCATTTTCCACGATCCGCAGCCCTACCTCGCCGCCGAGCGACATCAGCGACTCCGGATGAAACTGTACGCCGCCCACGGGCAGCGTCTTGTGTTCGATCGCCATCGCCACGCCATCCTCGGTGCTTGCGGTCACATTGAGCACGTCCGGCATGCTGTCGCGCTCGACAAAGAGCGAATGATAGCGGCCGATCATGATTTCGTTGGGCAGGTTCTGCATCAGCTTCCCCCCGCGCACCTGGATCCGCGATGGCCGGCCGTGGGCGGGTTGCCCGAGCTGCCCCAGTTGTCCGCCGAAATACTCGCCGATCGCCTGCACGCCGAGGCAGACGCCGAAGATCGGCAGTTTGTCGTCGAGCGCGGCGCCAATGGTCTTGGCAATGCCGAAATCATCCGGCCTTCCCGGCCCCGGCGACAACACCAGCAGGTCGTAGCTCTGCGCCCTCAGCATCGCCAGCGCATGGATATGGCGAACCACGGTAACGGTGGCGCCGACCTGCCGGAAATAATCCGCCAGCATGTGCACAAAGCTGTCGTCGTGGTCGATCAGGAGCACCCGCTTGCCGGAGCCCGAGGCGTCCGGCGCGATCGCCGACAGCGGCTTTGGCGGATCGCCGCGCAGCGCCTGAAACAGCGCCGCCGCCTTGACCTGGCATTCGCGGTCCTCGGCGGCCGGATCGCTGTCGAACAGACAGGTCGCGCCGACCCGCACCTCGGCCAGACCATCCTTCATCCGGATGGTCCGAATGGTCAGACCCGTGTTGATGCTGCCGTCGAAATTCACGCAGCCGATCGCGCCGGCATACCAGCGCCGCGCCGAGCGCTCGTGGTCCTCGACGAACTGCATCGCCCACAGCTTCGGCGCGCCGGTCACCGTCACCGCCCAGGCATGGGTGAGGAACGCATCAAGGGCGTCGAAGCCGGGCCGCAACACGCCTTCGACGTGATCGACGGTGTGAAACAGCTTCGAATAGGTTTCGATCTGCCGCCGCGCCAGCACCTTGATGGTACCCGGCACGCAGACCCGCGCCTTGTCGTTGCGGTCGACGTCGGTGCACATGTTGAGTTCGAATTCGTCCTTCTGCGAATTCAGCAGTTGCCGGATCTGCTCGGCGTCGCCGATCGCATCGACGCCGCGCGCGATGGTGCCCGAAATCGGACAGGTTTCCACCCGCCGCCCGTCCGAGCGCACGAACATTTCCGGGGACGCGGCCACCAGGAATTCGCCGTCGCCGAGATTCATCAGGGCCCCGTAGGGCGACGGATTGATCCGGCACAGCCGCTGGAACACTTCCGCCGGCGAGCGCTCGCAGGGCTCGGCGAACAACTGCCCGGGCACCGCCTCGAACAGGTCGCCGCGCGCGAAGGCGGCCCGGGCAGCCTCCACGGTGGCCTGATATTCGCCCGGCGCGTGATCGGCAAAGCCCTGCCGCGGCGTTCTGCGATACAGGCTCTCGGCTGTCTCGCGCGGCAGGCCTTTGGTGGATTTTTCGTTCCAGGCAAAATCATAACTCAGGATCACGCCGCGCCCGGTGGCGCGGTCATAGGCCAGCAGCCGATCCGGCACGTAAAGCACGATGTCGCGCTGGTCGCTTCCACGCGCGCGCTTCTGCTTGAGATCTTCGATCTGGAATACCAGGTCGTAAGCGAATGCGCCGAACAGGCCGAGCAGGGGGTCGGCCGTGGCGCTCAGCGCCGCAACCAGAATGCGCACCAGCGACATCACGCTGGCGCGCCGGGTGCGCTGGTCCTCATCGACCGGCGCTTCGCCGCGCACGATATGGCCCGCCAGACGCGTCGCGGTCTTCTCATCAGCGACAACACAGGGCTCGCGCAGGGTATCGCCGAGGAACGCGATCAGCACCTCGCCACGCGCATTCAGCGCTTGCAGCGAAAACGTCGATCCCACCGTTTCCAGCCGCAGCGGCGGATCGGAAAAGCCGAGGTCGAAACTCTCGTAGCGGCCCGGCACCGTGGTGCCCGACGACAGCACTACGCCGCGACGGCGGTCCAGCAGGTCGATCAGGTCGTCGAGCCTGTCGGCGTGACCGGTGAACTGCTCGACGGCACGCGCGATCGCGAGCCCGCCATTAGTGCGGTATTCGCTATGCTCCGGAAGCGAGAAAACGGTCCTGTTCATGGCATCCTCTTACGAGACTTGCGAAAGGAACGCCACACAGGACAAACGAAAAGGCCGTCGCGCTGCGATGACGGCCTTCGACGATTCAAGGGAAATGGAAAATCGCACCGGCCAGCTTTAGAAGCTGGGCCACCAGAGACGGGATGGGCGGGCTACGGTGTTCATGGCAGGCAATGAGCCATGACACGACGAAAACGTCAAGGATGATCGCGTTCTGGCTGCCGCTATCGCCCGCGGCATGCGGATGCGCCGGCGGTCCAGGTCGCGGACGGCGACTACCGCCTGTCGTCGGGCACCTGCCCGTGGCGGGATGACATTGGTCGCGGCGCAGGCTGACCGCTCATCCCAGATGCTTCCTGAAAAATTCGGTCGCCCTGCCCCAGGCGAGTTCAGCCGCTGCGCGATCGTGCACCGACTGCCGCTGTTCGTTGACGAAGGCATGCTCGGCGTCATAGCGGAACAGTTCGAGCGATTTTCCGGCGGCTTTCATCGCCTTCTCGAAGCCGTCGACCAGCGCCGGCGTGCACCAGTCGTCCTTGGCGGCAAAATGCGCCTGCAGCGGGATTTTCACGTCGGCAGGTTTTGCGGCCTGCTCCGGCGGAATGCCGTAGAACACCACGCCGGCGGTCAGTTCGGGTACCTTGGCCGCGCCAATGATGGTCACCGCACCTCCGAGGCAAAACCCGGTCAGCCCGACCTTGGCGCCGTTCTTGTTCAAATATTGCGCGGCGCCGCGCACCGTCTGCGTGGTGGCGTCGATGAAATCCAGCGAGTTCATCTCCTTACCCGCGGCATCGGTGTCGTGATACGGCACCACCCTGCCGTTATAAAGATCGGGCGCCAGCGCGTCGAAGCCGGCCACCGCGAAGCGGTCGGTGAGACCCTTGATCTGCTCCGACAGACCCCACCATTCCTGGATCACCACCACGCCCGGCGCGTTGCCGCGCGCCGCATTGGCGAGATAACCGTTGGCGTCCCGGCCGTCGGGACGTTTGAAAGTGATGTGGGTGCCCATGAGTTCCTCCCGATGATCTGAGGCCTGATCGTTGGCGCTATTTTGTCCGCAGCGCGACGATAAGGCAATCTTTCGTGCTCCGGACGCAAGCGCCGTGCGTAGCTCTCGCGAGCGGCGCGCTGCAGAGCCTGGGCCGTACCAAGCGTCGGCGTTCGTTCGGCCCCCGCTCTGCGGTGCGCTGAAGAATGCTGCGCGTCCGGACACGTGTCTCATCGCCTGCCCATGGCTGCGTCATGGCCGGGCTCGACCCTACTGGATGCACACATCTCGCCGTCATGCCCGGCCTTGTGCCACGGCTGTCCGGTTCGATTTAA